>JACDFX010000262.1 GCA_013815575.1 Rubrobacter sp. | reverse complement strand
ATGCAACGGCGGGACGTGCCGCGGCACCAGCGGGGATGACAAGATCTACGGCAGCGTCCGCAACGAGATCGTCTTCGGCGGGCAGGGCGACGACAGGCTGTACGGCCGCGGCGGCGAGGATCTTCTCAAGGGCGACCCGGGCCGCGACACGGTCTACGGTCAGGAGGGCCCCGATAGGGTCAAGGGCGGGACCGGGCGGGACATGGTCTACGGTGGCCCGGGAGACGACCTGGTACGTGGCGGCACCCACGACCAGACCAACGACGGCGTGCGCGACATCCTCGACTGCGGCCCCGGCGTGGACACGGTCTACTACACCCCTGGTACCGATGTGCTGAGGGACTGCGAGGTTCGCAACCCCCCGGAGCAGTAAGGGGCCTGCAGCTCAGGAGCCCAATTACTCGCCCGACCCAACCGAGTACGAGGCGAAGCTTGGCGAGGAGCCAGGGAGTTAATCTCAGTGAAGGAATAGGGGTACACATGAAGCAAGTAGCTCTGTTGGTGGCGCTGGTCGCCACGGCCGCGCTGTTGTTCGTCGGGGGGACGGCCTCGGCTTACACCAAGGGCTGTGAGCGCGGCACCGTCGGTTCGGACAGGATGTTCGGCTCGTTCAGGGCGGACGCCCTTTGCGGCGAGCGGGGCGACGATAGGATCGTCGGCCGGGGCGGAAACGACAAGCTCGTCGGCGGTTCCGACGACGATAGGATAATAGGGGACAACGGCGCGGACACCATCAAGGGTGGACCCGGCCGGGACGTCGTGAAGTCCGGCGACGGGGACGACACCGTGCGTGCCGGCCTCTTCAACCGGGAGAACGACGGGGCGCGAGACTTCGTCTACTGCGGCCCTGGCGTGGACACGGTTTATGTAGCAGGCTCCGATGTTGTGGACGCTTCCTGCGAGATACGAAGGTAACCGCCAGCCCCGAAACCCTCACAACATGGAGCGAGGGTGCGCTACCATCCCCCCTCCGAGCGGGTGGGTCGTGCGTATTTCGACGGGACGTGGGTGACAAAGTGGAGAGGGTAATCCTACCGCCTGTATCGGCCACGGGCAAGAAAAAGGACTCGCCCGGGGAGGATGGGGAGAACAGGCGAGTCCGACCAGAATTATACACCCGCTTGTATGCGCGGGCGTAGGGTTATTTACACTTGTCCCCTGTTCTACGAGGGGAGGATCTCCTAGTGTCGGAGGGGGGACTCGAACCCCCACCCCCTTATCGGGGACTAGGCCCTCAACCTAGCGCGTCTACCAATTCCGCCACTCCGACAAAGCAGCCGGCAGAGTATACGGGACGGCCATCTGGGGGTCAACGTGGACCCGGCCTCCGGCGAACCGTGTGCTAAGTTGTGCGGATGATCCGTAAGTGGAGAACCTCACTGTTGCTCGTCGCCGTCACGGGGCTGGTGGTCGCGGCGCGGCGCGCGGGAAAGGTCCGGCCGGTCCCGGCTGGCTGGCCCGTCAACATCGGGCACCGCGGGGCCTCCGTCCAGTATCCCGAGAACACCCTGGCGTCCTTCCGCGCCGCCGTGGAGGCCGGGGCCGGGGGCCTGGAGCTCGACGTCCGACTGACGCGCGACGGCCACCCGGTCGTGATGCACGACGCGACGGTGGACCGGACGACGGACGGCTTCGGCGCCGTATCCGGCATGACGCTCGCCCAGGTGCGACGCCTCGACGCCGGAGGGGCCGGCAGGCCCGACGAACGCGTCCCGTCCCTGAGAGAGGTGCTCGCGGGGTTTCCGGGCGTACCGGTCAATATAGACATCAAAGACGCGAACCAGCCGGGGGCGGAAGTGGTGACGCTTGACGTATTGCGGGAGGCCGGGGCGACGGCGCGTACGCTTGTCGTCTCCGCCCACTATGGCGTCGTGCGGAGGTTCCGGAGGGCGGCGGGCGGGGAGTGCGCCACGGGCGCGTCGCGGCTGGAGATCGGGGTGTTCTACGGGTTGAGCCTCCTGCGGCTCGAACGGCTACTGCGGCCCGCCTACGCTGCGTTGCAGGTGCCCGTGGACTACGGTTCGCTGCGCCTCGTTACTCCGCGTTTAGTCCGCGCGGCGCATTCGCGGGGGGTTCGGGTCGACGTGTGGACCATCAACGATCCCGTCCAGATGCACGATTTGCTCGACCTCGGGGTTGACGCCGTCATGACGGATCGCCCCGAGGCGCTGGCGGGGGTGCTCGAGGAGCGCGGACGCGCCGGTTAGAAGGTCGTGCCGCCAAGACCAGGATGCTGGAGACCACGCCGAGTGTGGCGTAGGCCGCCCCCAAGGGCAGGAAGTATTTCGGTTCGTTCTGGGAGGGGGTGACGTACCGGGCGTGGGGAGTACCGGGCGTGGGGAAGGAGCCGGATGGCCCGCCGGAGTACGGCGTTGTACTCGTAGCGGAAAAAGACCGTGTGCAGCCCGCTCGCGACCGTGACGCAGCAGAAGGGAACCGCCCACAGCCTGGACGGGTGCAGGTTGACGGTTACGGGAGTCAGGATGAGGCAGAGGACCCATACGACCTGTATGGTCGCGTAGGAGATCCAGGCCGCTTTTGTCCGGTATCTGTGCCTGGTCTCGATGGGTTCGGAATTTAACCGAAGGGGGCCTGGGGACGACGGTCGCGTCTGGTCCGCTGTACACTGGTTGCGCAGAAGATTCCGCAGTCTGACGGATCTTACCTTGAGGAGGATCATGATAAAAGAATCCCTGATAAAGGACCCCGCGCTCGCCCCCGAGGGCCACCGCAAGATCGACTGGGTCGCCCAGCACGCGCCGGTGCTGAACGCCATCGCCAGGGAGCAGTTGGCGGACGGTTCGTTGCGGGGCAAGAAGATCGCGATGACCATCCACCTCGAAGCCAAGACCGCCTACCTGGCGACCCTGCTCTCCGAAGCCGGGGCGGACGTGACGGTCTCCGGGAGCAACCCACTCTCGACCCAGGACGACGTCTGCGCGGCCCTCGCCGAGCGCGGGGTGCGCGTCTACGCCACCCATGACCCCTCCGACGAGGACTTCGAGGGCTACCTCCACCAGACGCTCGAGACCGGTCCGGACCTGATCGTGGACGACGGCGCGGAGCTGGTCGGGCGCCTAATAAACTCCCACCCCGACCTCGTGGACAACGTCATCGGCGCCTCCGAGGAGACCACCACGGGCATCACGAAGCTCAAGGCCATGACGAACGAGGGCGTCTTGCCCTTCCCGGTGCTGGCGGCCAACGACGCGAAGATGAAGCACCTCTTCGACAACCGCTACGGCACTGGCATCTCCACTGTAGCGGCCATACTCTCGAACACGAACCTCTTCCTCTCGGGCAAGGCGGTCGTGGTAATGGGCTTCGGCTGGGTCAGCCGCGGCATCGCCAAGTACGCCGACGGCATGGGGGCGCGCGTGATCGTCTGCGAGCCCGACCCGGTGAAGCTGCTCGAAGCATACTCTGAGGGCTACCAGGTGATGAACTCGATGCAGGCCGCCGGGGAGGGCGACGTGTTTATCACCGGCACGGGCAACATAAAGGTGCTCGGCACGAAGCACTTCGAGCTCATGAAGGACGGCGCCCTCCTCGCCAACGCCGGCCACTACGACCACGAGTTCGACCTGGCCGGGTTGCAGGAGATGGCGGTCAACTCCAGGGACGCCCGGCGCAACGTGGTGGAGTACGAGTTGGCCGACGGTCGCAGGCTGCACGTGCTCGCGCGGGGGAGGCTCGTCAACATCGCGGCGGCGGACGGGCACCCGGTCGAGATCATGGACCTCACCTTCGCCGTGCAGGCGCTCGCCGCGCACCACCTCGCCAGCCACGCGGCGGACTTCGGCCCAGGTATCCAGACCATCCCCGCCGACATAGACGACCTCGTCGCCCGCCACAAGCTCGCCAGCCTCGGCGTCGAGCCCGAGACGCTGACTGAGGAGCAGATTCTCTACCAGCAGAGCTGGAGGTAGGAGCTGTTAGCCATTAGCGGTCGTCAGCTTTCAGCTTTCGGGTGTGGCTGAGTGGCCGTGTCCGGTTATGACGACATAGCCGGATGGTATGACGAAGCGATTCGGGAGGGCCCGCTGGCCCCCTTCCACGATTGGATATTGCCGATCGTGGTGGGGCTTGCCGGTGAGATAAAGGGTTGCCGGGTGTGCGATCTCGC
>JACDFX010000261.1:3436-4161 GCA_013815575.1 Rubrobacter sp. | reverse complement strand
AGCCCGAACGTTCCGTCGCCTTCGAGGGAGACCTCTCTGGCGCGCTCTCGCGAATAGAAGCGGAGAGTGGTCCGGTTGTCGTGCTTGCCTCCGGGGACCCGGGGTTTTTCGGCATCGTGCGTATGCTCGCCCGGCGGTTCGGGTCGGAAGACCTGCGGGTCGTCCCCGCTGTCTCTTCGGTCGCGCTCGCCTTCGCCCGCGTTGGTATCTCCTGGGACGACGCCGTCACCGTGAGCGCCCACGGCCGCGAACCCCGCCGCGCCGCCAACGTCTGCCGCGCCCACCCCAAGGTCGCCGTCCTGACCTCGCCGGACTTCGGGCCGGCGGAACTGGCGGGCGGGTTGGCCGGTCTCGGCCGCACCTTCTTCGTCGCAGAGAGGCTCGGGGAGGTGGAAGAGATCGTCTTCCGGGGAAATGCGACGGAGGTCTCCGCCAGAGAGTGGAAAGACCCGAACGTGGTGCTTGTCATCGACGAGAAGCGGGGACGGAGGGATAAAGGTTGGATCTCCTCCGGTATCGAGAGTTCCGGGCGGTGGGCTTTGCCGGAGGACGAGTTCGAGCACCGATCCGGCATGATCACGAAGAGCCCGACCCGCGCCCTCGTCCTCTCCCGTCTCGGCCCCGGTCCCGGCGACCTCGTCTGGGACGTTGGCGCCGGCTCCGGTTCCGTCGCCATCGAATGCGCCCGTCTCGGCTCCGCCACGATAGCCATCGAGCGCGACCCC
>JACDFX010000261.1:0-3426 GCA_013815575.1 Rubrobacter sp. | reverse complement strand
ACGCCGAACGCCACGGCGTAGATGTTCCTGTCGTCGAGGGTGAGGCTCCGGGAGCTTTGCAGGATCTTCCAGAGCCCGACGCCGTCTTTATCGGCGGGACGGGCGGTTCTTTCGGGGAGATCGTCAAGCTCTGCGCCGTGCGGGCGCGGCGGTCGGTCGTGCTGGCGCTCGTTGGGCTGGAGAGGGTCGTGCCGGCGGGCAAGGTCCTCGAAGATTGCGGCCTGGAGGTCGAGAGCACGTTCCTGCAGGCCTCCCCGGTCAAGGGTGTGGGATCGATGCACCGGGTCGCGCCCGAGAGCGCCGTCTTCGTCGTCTGCGGGAGCCGGCCGTGATCGGGCTTCTGGGCGCCACCGCCAACGGCCGCCGCAACGCCACCCACCTCGCCGAATCCTGGGACGACGCCCGCCTCTACGAAGGCAAGCCGAAAGAGGCGCTCCGCCGAGCCTGGCAGGAGTGTGACGCCATCGTCCTCTTCCTCGCCACCGGCGCCGCCGTCCGGCTGGTCGCGCCACTCCTCCAGGACAAACGCACCGACCCCGGCGTGGTAACGGTGGACGACGCGGCAAGGTTCGCCATCGCCCTCGCCGGGGGGCACGACGGAGGCGCGAACCGGCTCGCGGAGCGGGTCGCCGCCTCTCTAGGTGCCACACCCGTCGTAACCACCGCGAGCGACGGGCTTGGTGTGCCGGCGCTCGACTCTTTTGGCGGGGACCTCGGGTTCAAAATCGAAGATGATCAGGACGCCGCCGCCGTCGGGTCAGCGCTCGTCTCCGGCGAGCCGGTCTACCTCGCGTCGGACCAGCGCTGGCCGCTCGGACCGCTGCCGGAGAACGTTGTTGGCCCGGAGGGTCTGAGGCCGCCGCTGATCTTCGTGTCGGATCGGCTCGTAGACGTACCGCGTCCGGCCGTCGTCTACCGGCCGCCCTCGCTTGTCGCGGGGGTCGGCTGCAGCCGAGGGGCGGGCGCAGATGAGATCCTGGCGCTGCTACGTTCCTCCCTCGAACGTGCCGAACTCTCCGAGAGGAGCGTGGCCTCCCTCGCGAGCATCGACGCGAAGCGCGACGAGGCCGGGCTGCTGGAGGCCGCGGAGAGGCTGGGGGTGCCGCTGAGGTTTCATTCGGCTGAGGCGTTGTCCGTGGTGGAGGCGCCGAACCCATCTTCCGTCGTGCGGGAGGCGGTCGGGACGCCGAGCGTGGCGGAGGCGGCGGTAGTGGTGTCCGGGGCGTATCTCGTCTCGGAGAAGCGGAAGTCCGGGATGGCCACGGTGGCGATCGGACGTCTGCCGGTTCGGGGGAGGCTCGCGCTCGTGAGCTTGGGACCTGGGGAGGACGCCCTGATCCCGGGTCTAGCCCGCGAAGCCCTCGCCGCCTCGGAACTCGTCGTCGGCCTCGGCCAGTACGTCGACCGCGTCCGCCACCTCCTGCGCCCCGGCACGCGGGTCCTCACGATGCCGCTGGGTGACGAGATACACCGCGCCGAGGCCGCCCTGGAAGAGGCCCGCGCGGGCGGCGCGGTGGCCCTCGTCTCGAGCGGCGACGTCGGGGTCTACGCGATGGCCTCGCCCACCCTCGAGCTCGCGGGTGACGACGTGAGCGTCGTGGTCGTCCCAGGCGTTACGGCGGCCCAGGCGGCGGCCTCCCTGCTCGGCTCCCCGCTAGGGCACGACCACTGCTCCATCAGCCTCTCGGACCTCCTGACGCCGTGGCCCGCTATCGAGCGCCGCGTGGAGGCCGCCGCCCTCGGGGACTTTGTCGTCTCCCTCTACAATCCCCGCTCGAAAGGCCGCGACTGGCAGCTCGGCAAGGTCAGGGAGATGCTCCTCGCCCACCGCCCGCCCGACACGCCTGTCGGCATAGTAAAGGACGCCTACCGCCCGACGCAGGCCGTAACCCTGACCGACCTCGCCTCCCTGCGCCCCGAAGAGGTGGACATGCTGACGGTCGTTGTCGTCGGCAGCTCCCAGACAAAACTCGTCGCCGGCCGCATGGTGACACCGCGGGGGTATCTACCGTGAAGGCCATCTTCGCTGTTACGGACGCCTGCGCCGGGTGCGGGGCCTGCATAAAGACGTGCCCCGAGAAGGCGATACAGCCGGCGCCGCGGGGCTACGGCCCGCCCCTGATCGTGCTCGAAGACCGCTGCTCGGGCTGCGCCGAGTGCGCCGAGGTCTGCCCGGTCTCGGCCTGCGTCGAAGTCCTGTTGGAGGAGCGTTGAGACGCGTCCACCCCATAGAGACCGAGAGCTACCGCATCCTGCGCGGGATGGTGGACCTCTCCCACCTGGGTCCCCTGGGCCGGGCCGTCGCCGAGCGCGTCATCCACGCCTCCGCCGACCCGGAGTACGCCGGAAGCCTCGTCCTGGACGAGTTGGCCCTCGAAGGCGGCCTCGAAGCCCTGCGCCGGGACGCGCCCGTCGTGACGGACGTCGGGATGGTGGCGGCCGGCATCACCGCCCGGGAGACCCTGTGCTTCGTCTCCCATCCGCGCGCCGGGCCGCTCTCCGAGGAACTCGGGCTCACGCGGTCTGCGGCGGGGTTCCGGCTCGCGGCTGAGGAGGCCGGCGGCGGGGCCGTCTGGGTCGTCGGGAACGCGCCGACGGCGCTCTTCTGGCTGCTTGAAGCGGACATTCGTCCGGCGCTCGTGATCGGGCTGCCGGTTGGCTTTGTCGGGGCGGCTGAGTCGAAGCAGGACCTTTTGGAGAGCGATCTGCCAGGCGTGGCGAACCGGGGGCCGAAGGGTGGCTCCGCGGTCGCGGCGGCGGCGTTGAACGCGCTCATCTACTACGAGGAGGAAGATGCGAGAGACGGTTAGCATCGGCAAGAAGAACGGGGCGGCGGGGGAGAGGGGAGAGCCTGCGCTCCTGATCGTGGGCCACGGCAGCCGCGACCCCCGGGGTGCCAAGGAGTTCCACGAGCTCGTGGAACTGGTCCGGGAGCGCAACCCGGCCCTGCCCGTCGAGGGCGGCTTTATCGAGCTTTCCCGGCCCCCGATCGGCGAGTGCGTCGACCGGATCTCCGCTGGCGGAACCAGGGACGTCGCCGCCGTACCCCTCATGCTTCTGGCCGCCGGACACGCCAAGGACGACATCCCGGCCACGCTCGTGCGTGAGAAGATGGACCATCCACAGATGAGCTTCCAATACGGCCGCGCCCTCGGCGTCCGACCTGAGCTTTTGGAGCTCATGGAAGAGAGGATCTCCGCCGTCGTCCCCGAAGACGAGAAGCCCGACACCGCGGTGCTCATCGTCGGCCGCGGCTCCTCGGACCCGGACGCCAACTCCGACATCACCAAAATAGCCCGTCTCTTCTACGAGGGCCGCAAGTATCCGCTCGTGGAGAGCGCCTTCATAAGCATGACCCCGCCCACCGTCCAGGAGGGCCTCGACCGTTGCCGCAGGCTGGGTGCCACGCGCGTCGTCGTCTTCTCG
>JACDFX010000260.1 GCA_013815575.1 Rubrobacter sp. | reverse complement strand
CCTCGAAGGCGCCGACGCGCACCTCGACGCCGGGCAACCGCGGCGAGGTTCTCGCCGAGCTCGACGCAGAGGATCTCGTACCCGCGCCGGGCCAGGGGAACGGTAGCCTGCCCGGTGCCGCACCCGATCTCGAGTATCCGGCCCCTTGAGGGTATGACCGAGAGTGAGGCGACGTCGTCGAAGAGCGCCTCCGGGTAACCGGGCCGCACCTCGTCGTAGAGGGGCGCCGCCCCGTCGAACGTGGATCTCAGCCGGTCCCTCTCGCCCGTCAAGATTCGTCCCTCGCCGATGCAGGTCTCCCCGAAGCCGCCCTGGATTGCTACCCGCTGCTTGCGGACTCGTCCCGGAGCAGCCGGCTCCCGCCGAAGAGGATGAGACCGTCTTCGATAAGGCCGAAGACCGGGTCCGGAAGGCCGAGGCCCTGTGTGGTCGCCGAGCGCAAACGGTCGGCCGCGTAGACGCCGGCGAGGGCGGAGACGGCGCCCAGCAGCGCGCCCGAGACCCCCGGGCGCCGGCGGGAGACGAAGAGCGCGGACCCCACGAGGGCGCCGGAGAGCACGCGACCGAAGAGGGGACCGGCGGAGGTGCGCGCCGGCACCAACGGCGTCTTGTCGCCGGCCATCTCTCCCAGCATCAGGGTCTGAAGGACGGTCGCGACTCCTCCCGAGCCCAGCGCGGCGAACCTTGTACCCCGCAGGCCCGTAACCTCACCGCGGGCGACGGCGCGGGCCAGCAGAGCCGGGGCGGCCATCGAGCGCACGCCGGAGGTGGCCGCCAGGGCGGCGGTCCTCAAGACGTCGGGCGAGACTTGTATTACGAGGTCGTTCGTATGCTCAGGCAAGGGCGCTCCAGACTTCGAGCTTCGTCCTGACGTGGCGGATGACCTCGTCTGTGAACTCCGTGGTGCCGGTCGGGCCGCCGAGGTCGGCGGTGCGGACGCCGTCCAGGATGGACTCGAAGGTCGCCTCGTAGATGGCGCGGGAGGCGCGGCTGGCGTCCTCATCGTGGAAGAACGTGAGGAGCGCGGCCCCCGCCAGGATCATCGCCATCGGGTTCGCCACGTTCTTGCCCTCCAGCGAGGGTGCTGTTCCGTGCGGGGCCTCGGCCATCACCGTCTCCGGATTCTCGTCTTCGTCGAGCGAGATCAGGAGCGATTCCGCCCCGGCGATGGACCCGAACATCTGCATGACGAGGTCCGAGATGCAGTCCCCGTCCCGGTTGAGCGTCGGGATGACGAGCGGCTCGCCGAAGGTGGTGAGCAGCAGGGCGTAGGTGGCGTCGATGAGCTGCGGGTCGTAGCGAATGTCGCGGTTGCTCTCGGCGGCCCGGTCCATCTCCTCCTTGAGCATCCCCTCGTAGACGGGGGAGACGGTGTACTTCGGGCCGCCGAAGACCTTCGCCCGCATCTTGCGCGCCTGGATAAAGGCGAACTCGGAGACGCCGCGGCAGACCCGGCGCGAGATCTTCTCGGTCCTGTAGGCGTACTCATCGAGCCCCTCGCCCTCGCGCCACTCCTCGGCCCCGTAGGCGTCGTCCACGGCCATCCTTATGACGGATACGGGCGAATGGACGCCGGTCACAGGGTTGACGCCGGGTATGCGCCGGCCCGTGCGCACGATCACGGTCCCGTCTATACCTTTTCGCAAGATCGCGTTCGGGGAGCCGACGCCCCCCGGCGTCTCCGGGGTCACGGTCGCGGCCTTTATGCCGAAGCCACACTCCTTCATGGCAGCCGCCGCCTCGTGTACGATCTCGTTGTCCGTAGCCCGGCGGTTCTCCAACGAGAGGTCGTAGCGCTGAAACTCCACGTCCACCCCGGTTACGGACGGGTCGAGGACCCGTAGCGCCTCCTCCAGAAGCTCCTGCCCGGTCTGGTCGCCCTCCATCACCACGATCGTTTTTCGATCCACTAATAGCACCTCGCAACTAGCCTTGTCTGGTCTCGGGACTAGTATACGATCCGTGCGAACGCATCGAGGAACGCCAGAGTTGTAACGAATAGACGCATACGGGTACACTTAACAACGCATCCTGGTGGCGTTCAAAGAGAGGATCGTGCCGTGGAACTGTTCCTGGTCTTCGCAGTCGTGATAGCGATCGGTGTGGTCTTCGGCCTCGTGGCCGACTTTATCCGCCGGCGCCGCGGCGAACGCCGTCGCAGAAGGGGTGGGGCCGACGCGGGCGTGGGCGCGGGCGCCGGTTACTATGGGTTCTTCGGCGGGGGCAGTGACCATGGCGGCGGTGACCACGGCGGTGACGGTGGCAACGACGGCGGTGGCGGCTGGGGCGGCGGCTGGGGTGACGGCGGAGGCGGTGGCGGCGGAGGAGACGGTGGTGGCGGCGGGAACTAACCGGATCGATCGGTCTCCTGGTCCGTTCCGCCATCTTGAGCCAGGATCCCTTCTTGAGCCAGGATCGCGCCCGTCTTCTCGCCCGACCTCTTAGCGCCGACCCGAAACCCCTGGGCTGGCGCCACTAGCGAGCCTCCCACTACGCGTAGACCCTACCCGTAGATCCACCCGCGTGAGCAGGTGCGGGGAACTAGAACTTCGTACGACGGAAAACGCCTGCGCCGGATCGAAATTAGCCTATTCGGAGTATAGCGTCGGGTGCCCGTTTGGTACTAAAGTTCCTATGTAGTCACCGCGGGACCGCGCTGCGCCGGCCGCCTGAGATGGAGGTTGTAGGCCGGGCGGCGGGCCTTCCCGGGCGTGCCGGGGAGGATAAATCGGGAAGGCGAGGAGGAAACCGGATGAAGAGATTGGCATGGCTGGTGGCGCTGTCCCTCCTGATGCTGTCTGCGTTCGCGCCAGTGGCATGGGCTCAGGGCGACGAGGTCACGGTCGGCATGGAGGATAGCTTTTTCGACGAGGCGAACATAACCGTCGAGCCGGGCACCACGGTAACCTGGGTCCAGCGCGGCCAGTACGGGCACACCACCACCTCCTACGACGGATTGTGGGACTCCGGCCTGATGGAGGGTGGCACGGACGGGACCTACTCGTACACGTTCGAGGAGCCCGGCACCTACGAGTATTTCTGCGGGCCGCACGAGGAGATGGGCATGGTGGGCACCGTCACCGTGAGCGGCGGCTCGGCCAGCGCCCCCGCGAGCGCCTCGGCCACGGCCAGCGCTTCGGCTGAGGCCGAGACGCTGACGGACACGGGCGGTACTTCGCTCGCGTTGGTGGCTGTCCTCTTGCTGGTGGGCTCGGGCCTCGTATCGTTCGCGGTGTTGCGGCGCAGCACTTCATAGATTTCGTTTTCGGAGGGAAAGGGAAGACCGCGCCCCTTCCCTCCTCGCTTTGCCCGACCGGGGCCTACGAAGTTGCGCGGTGTATACCGGCCTCACCGCTCCACGGGAAGCCCGCAACCGCCCGTGGCCGCCGAAATGCCGCTAGTCTGCCGAGGCGGGCAGCTCGCGTGCGGGGGCGGAGCTTTCTCTTTTCTAGGTAAATAGGTCTATGAGCTGTAGGTTCTCGAAGTCGGCGGCGAGGGTGGGGGAGAGCTTGGCGCGGTCCTCCCGTTCGGCCAGATCGCTCGCGACATCCAGGAAGGCGGCGACGGGCCCGCTGGCCGGGGTGTCGCGGCGGCGGAGGGCGACGATGGAGCGGCTCATCTCCGGATTCTCCTCGATGGATATGAGGGACAGATTTCCCGAGGAGACGGACCTCACGACGGCCGTTCTGGGCAGGAACGCGACGCCCAGGCGGTGCTCGACCATCCTCTTGGCCGCCTCGATGTTGTCAACCTCCATCGTCCTCAGCTCCCGGATGCCGGCGTTCCTGAGCAGCGCGTGCGTCTGCTCGAAGTAGCTGGAGTGTTGGTCGAAGAAGATGAGCTGCTCCTCCCCGATCTCCGCCAGGTTCGCCGCACCTCTCCTGGTGAACCTGTGCCCCGGGTCCACCACGAGCACCAGCTCGTCCTCGTATAGGTGCAGGCTCTCTATCTCCGGGTGCCGCATCGACCGCGTCAACCCGAGCTGTACCTCCTCCTTGAGGGTCATCTCAAGGATCTCCTCGGAATGCCCCGTCCTGACCGAGATGGAAACCCCCGGATACGCCGCCACGAACCTCTCCAACAACCCCGGCAACGCATAAGTCCCCACCCCGGGCGAAGCCCCTATCAACAATCGCCCCCCCGTAGCCCCCCGCAACTCCTCCAG
>JACDFX010000020.1 GCA_013815575.1 Rubrobacter sp. | reverse complement strand
ATCCCGTACCCGAAGAGCACCCCCAGAACGGAGCCGAAGACCCCGAGCAGTGCCGCCTCCAGGATGACCGAACGCGCGATCATGGCCCGCGTCGAACCGAGCGCCCGCAGCATACCCAGCTCCCTGGTCCGCTCCAGCACGGTCATCGAGAGCGCGTTGAACACCAGAAACGCCCCGACGAAGAGCGCCGTTCCCGCGAAGAAGAGCAGCGCGAGCCTGAACCCCTGCAACTGCCCCGTAACCGCAGCGGTTCGCGTCTCCGACCGCTCGGCCTGCAGCCCCTCGCCCAGGCTCTCGTCCAGCCGCCCCCGCAACTCCCCGACCGCCACGCCCTCAGCCGCCTCGACGGAGATGCCGGAGACCTGGTTGGGTTTATCGAAGGCCTCCTGGACGAAGGGCAGCGGGGCCATGCCGAAGGCGAGCCCGCCGAACGACCCGCCCGGTATCCTGAGCAGCCCGACCACCTCCGCCTCCTTCGGGCCTCCGGGGGTGCCGAGCGTTACCTCGTCCCCGATCCCGAGCCCCGCCCCCTCCGCCGCGGCCCCGTCGATGGTGAGCTCCCGTCCGCTTCTCGGGAACCTGCCGTCGGTCAGATCGAAGCCGGTCGCGAGCTCCGCGGATTCCGGCTCCACCCCGAAGAGGCGCATGCTCTGTACCTCCGGCAACCCGGCCTCCGTCTTCCTGTCCAGGATGAGGGAGGCGGCGCTCGAGTACCGGGGCGCGGCGGACTCGACACCCTCCAAACCGCGTACCTGATCCACCGTTTTCTCGTCGAAGCCTCCCGAGCCGCCCGCCGCGGTTACGGTGAGGTCGGCGGAGCCGTAGGCGCGGGAGAAGAGTTGCTGGAAGGTGCCGGACATCGTGTTCGAGAGCGTCAGCACCCCGAAGACGATGCCCACGCCGAGCACGATGCCAACCGCGGTAAGCAGCGTACGCTGCGCCCTGGCCCTCAGGTTGCGCAGGCTCAGGCCCGAGAAGCGCTTTAGCTTCACGAGGTCGTGCCCCGCCGGGCGCGTGCTAACCTAGACGCGGTCGCAGCGCAGGCGTCTAGGCGGGGAGGTTCGATGGAAGAGCATGGTGGGCCGACCAGGGTCTCCGGGGAGCGGGGCGGGCAGTCGCGCCTGGGCATAGCGTCCTTCATCATCGCTGTCGTGACCACGGTGCTGATCGTCGTGCTTTTCGTGGTGATCTTTAACGCCGCAGGGCAGTTGCTGGGGGGAGCGAACCCGCAGGAGGTCACGCCCCAGGACCTGCAGCGCAACCTCGAAGAATCGCCCGGAACGTCGGGTGTGCTCGGGGTCGCGGGCTTCGGCCTGGCGGCCACCCCTCTGCTGTACCTCCTGGGCGCCGCGCTCGGCGTTGCGGGCCTGATACAGAAGCGTCGCGGGAGGCTGTTCGCCGTTCTGGGTACCATCTCAAACGGTTTGGCCTTCCTCGGTCTCCTCGCCCTCGTCTTGTTCCTCGTGGTCGTCGGCACCACGATCTGAGCGAGGCGGCATTCGGCGTTGTGGACCGTGCCCTCCGAGGCCGGGGCCATCGTCACGCCTCGCGCTCCATGAATAGGAACGGGTGTTCGCCGCCGTTCGTCTCGTGCGTAAAGACCTTGCCCCGCCGGAAACCCGCGCGTCCGTAGATCCGGATCGCACGCGCGTTGAACGTCGCCACGGCGAGCGTGAATCGTTCGGGCGCGAACTGCCCTCGGGCGAACTCCATTCCAGCGGCCAGGAAGTCCATCCCCAGTCCCTTGCCGGTGAGGTCCGGCCGCAAACCCAGGCCCAAATCTACCGCCGCGCCTCTCCCCTCGAACTGGAAGAATCCTATGAGATCTCCCCCCTCGTCCAGCACCGAGAAGTAGACGCCCTCCCGGCTCTCCGCGTCCAGAAGCTCCGCGAGGTCCTCCGGGTCCGCATCCGGGTCGTAGAAGTCGTAGGGGGGCTCGTACCGCCAGCCAGCGACCCTGTTAGCGTCGGCGGCGTCCATCTGCCGGAAGAGGTAGCCGGAGGGCATCTCAGCCGGGGGATTCCAGGGTCCTGATACGCTCCAGGATGTCGTCCGGGTTGGGGTCGCGGGCCTCGTCCACCACCCGGCCGTCTGAGAGAAATACGGCCCGGTCGGCGGCCGAGGCGGCGCGCGGGTCGTGGGTGACCATGAGGATGGTCTGGTCGTAGCGGGAGGCGGACTCTTTGAGCAGGTCGAGCACCTCGGAGCCCGTCTTCGAGTCGAGGTTCCCGGTCGGCTCGTCTGCGAGGATGATGTCGGGGAAGCGAACGAGGGCGCGGGCCAGGGCCACCCGCTGCTGCTCTCCGCCGGAGAGCTCGTCCGGCCGGTGCGTCCGGCGATCCGCCAGGCCGACGAGGTCCAACAACTCGTCCAGCCTTTTGGCGTACTTGGCGGGCTTTTTGCCCGAGATCAGGACCGGCAGCAGCACGTTCTCCTCCGCCGAGAGCGTCGGTATGAGGTTGAAGAACTGGAACACGAAGCCCATCCGTTCCCGCCTGAGCAGCGTGAGCTCCCTGTCCGTGAGCCCGGACAGCTCCGTCCCGCCCACGATGACGCGACCGCCCGTCGGCTTGTCCAGGGCGCCGAGAATGTGCAGAAGCGTGCTCTTGCCTGACCCGGAGGGGCCCATGATCGCCGCGAACTCCCCGTTCGGAAACCCCAAAGAAACGTCGTCGAGCGCCCGCACTTCCGTCGAACCTTCTCCGTAGACCTTGCGCAGGCCCACCGTCTCGACAGCGTTTGGGGAACCGTTCTCCACCCGCCGAGTATATCCGCGCCCGCGGCCCGGAAGGTGAAGGCGCAAACAGGGCTTTCAGGCGGTTTGTAACACCTGCATTACGCTGGTAGACTCTCGCGGCTTACACATAAGCCCCTGCTCCGCCGGGCACAGAGCCCGGGGAGCCGATTCTAGACCGGAGGAGGCAGACATAACTACCTACGAAGCCATGCTCATCGTAATCCCGGAGCTTGACGAAGATCAGGTCGGGAGCACGATCGGGCGTTTTCGAACCGTTATCGATCGCACGGGCGGCGAGGCGGGCGAGCCGAACCACTGGGGCCGCCGCAAGCTTGCCTACGAGATAGACCACCGCACGGACGGTTTCTATATCGTTATGGAGTTCACCGCGGGCGAGCGTACCCTGGTCGAGCTCAAGCGCATCCTGCGCGTCTCAGACGACGTGTTGCGCCACACGATAGTCAAGCTGCCGCCGAACTACGCCCACAAGCCGCTGCCGGCTGAGACGGAAGAAGTCCCGGCCTAGCGCCGCAAAACATTCAGGAGGTCGTGAATGGGTAGGAAAAGAGGAGGTCCGCCCCGCGGGGGCCGGCCGGTAAAGAGCAAGCCGTGCGTCTACTGCAAGGAAGACGTCGCCTACGTGGACTACAAGGACTACAACGTGCTGCGCCGGTTCGTCTCGGACCGGGGCAAGATCCGGGCTCGCAGGGTCACGGGCCTCTGCCCGCAGCACCAGCGCGAGGCCGCCAGGTCCATCAAGCGCGCCCGCGAGATGGCCTTGCTGCCCTACGTGGTCGGAAGGTAAGGGGTTAGACGATGCAGGTGATACTGACCCATGACGTCGAGAAGATCGGGCAGCGGGGAGACATCGTGGACGTTAGCCGCGGCTACGTCCGAAACTTCCTCGTCCCCCGCAACCTCGCCGAGGTCGCCACGCCGGGCAAGATGGAGGAGGCCCGCCGCGAGATGGCCGAGAGCGAGGAGCGGGACCGCCGCCTCGCCGAGCGAGCCGAAGAGATCGCCGCGACCCTCAACAAGAGCGTGATAACCATCGAGGCCCGCACCGGCGAGGACGAGCGCCTCTTCGGCTCGGTCACCGCCGCCAACGTCGTCGCCGCCGTCGAGAAGGCCCGCGGCGTCCGTATCGACCGGCGTAGGGTACGTCTCGAAGAGCCCATAAAGTCCCTCGGCACGCACCAGGTCCCGATCCAGGTCCACGGCGACGTCGAGGCCAGCGTCAAGGTCATAGTCGTCCCCAAACTGTAGGGGCGCTTCACGAAGCGCCCCTACGAACCGGGCTTCTCTATGGCTCTACGTCAGGTTCACACATAACCTGGACTACAAGGTAAAGGCCCCTGTCTTGTAACGGGGGCCTTTGTGTTGCATCCTAGAGCGTCTATGGAGCGTCGGGGAAGGATGCGGAGCGTTGAGACGGGGGCCGAGGCGTCCCGCGTGCCGCCGCATGACCTGGATGCAGAGCGGGCGGTAATAGGGGCGTTGCTGGTTTCAGAGACGGCTGTGGTTGCCGTGGCCGAGCAGCTCTCCTCGGAAGACTTCTACTCCGAGACGCACAGGATCATCTACGGGTCCATGATGCGACTCTACTCGCGCGGGGACCGCATAGACCAGATCACGCTCACCAACGAACTGAGCTCGGTCAACGAGTTCGAGCGCGTCGGTGGCCGGGCCTACGTCTTCCAACTCGTCGAGAGCGTTCCCACCGCCTCCAACGCCGCCCGCTACGCCGAGATCATCCGCGGCAAGGCCCTGCTCCGCTCCGTAATAGACGTCGGCAGCCGCATTACGGAGGACGCCTTCCGCGAGCCCGAAGACGTGACCGAGGCGCTGGACTCCGCCGAGCAGCTCATCTACGGCGTCTCAAACCGCACGCTCAAGCAGCACTTAGCACCCGTCTCCGAGCTCGCGCCGGGGGCCCTGGAGATGATCCAACGCCTCTACGAACAGGAGGGCGAAGTAACCGGCGTCGAGACCGGCTTCGAGGACCTCGACCGTCTCACTACGGGTTTCCACAAGAGCGACCTCGTCGTCCTCGCCGCCAGGCCGGCCATGGGAAAAACAGCCATGGCGCTCAATGCTATATGGCATGCAAGTAGCGAGAAGAAGATGCCGGTGGCGATCTTCTCGTTGGAGATGAGCAAGGAGCAGCTAGTCCAGAGGCTTATCTCTCAGACGACCCGTATCCCCGCGCAGGCCCTCAGGAGCGGCAACGTCAAGGCCGAGGACTGGCCGAAGCTGTTGCGGGGCGTGGCGCAGGTGAGTGAGGCGCCGATCTGGATCGACGACACCGCCGGCGTCACGTTGATGGAGATGCGGGCCAAGGTGAGGCGTCTCGCGAGCCAGCTCAGCGCCCAGGGCGGGCCGCCGCTCTCGCTGGTCGTGGTGGACTATTTGCAGCTCATGGTGGGGCAGGGGAGCCGCAACGACAACCGCCAGCAGGAGATCGCCGAGATCAGCCGCGGCTTGAAAGTCCTCGCCCGAGATCTCGACGTTCCGGTCCTCGCCATCGCACAGCTCTCCCGCGCTGTAGAAGCCCGTCACGACAAACGGCCAATGCTGTCCGACCTTCGCGATTCGGGAGCGATCGAGCAAGACGCAGATATGGTCATGTTTCTTTACCGCGACGAGTACTACAACCCGGACTCGGACGACAAGGGCATAGCCGAGGTCATCATAGGTAAGCACCGTAACGGGCCGACGGGCAAGGTGCAGCTCGCGTGGTTGGAGCAGTACACCAAGTTCGCCTCGCTCGCGCGCCGCGGCTAGCTTGCCTTCCGTCCTTTCAGAAGAGATTGAACCAGATGTTTTGAGCGGAGCGACCATCGCTTAAACTAAACCCGTGAACGATGAGTGGCTTACCCAAGAGGAGATACACAAAGACTTCCTGGCGCTCGGCCGGGGTCCGTGGACGGTTGTGTACAGGTCGTGGTCCACCAGTAAGCAGGACAACGGAGGCGTGTATTGTGCCTTCGCGCCACCGACTTATCGGGAGCGAGCGCTCGGCGATCCAGGTTGGGACCTGATGGTGACCGACGGCAGACCAGGATTTTCTCAAGGGCCGGGCGAGAACGGCGATTTGGTGACGACGTACCATCGGGAGGGCGACGACCGCGAGGTCGAATACCTCGTGCTTCTTCGCGAATTTCACGGCGCTAGTCCGAGTTACATGGAGATCGTTCAGGAGTTCAGACTGTTCCACAACCTCTGGTGGGACAACGAACAACACGTCCTCATGAAGGCGCACGAGGACGAGACTGCGGAAGTCGCGGCCGAGGTGTCTGATGATGAGGTCCGTGTGAAGACGAAACTTCTGCGTCAGTACCAAGCGGCTCGCCAACTCGACCTGCTGCTGTTCATCGATTCGGTTAGGTACGCCAGCTCGGTGGGCGTCACGCTGCCCGCTGAGGAAGACTGGAGGAGCGAGAACCTCTGCGCCACGCGCTACCCGAACACCATGCTTCCGTCCCCGATTACCAGGTATCTTGCCACGCGGGTGATCCCGCCTCCGCCCGTGGAGCGGTCAGGTATTTGGCCGTACGAGGAGGTCGATGACCACTTCCCGGATTTCGTTATCGGCTATGACGACGAGGGAGAGGAGTTGCGACACTCTTGCGACCCGGACGCGTTGGCGAACTACTTCGGAGCCAACCCAGAGGCCCCGAACTACTTGACGCCCGTCTTTTTTAGAAGGGACGTGCTCCACAAATACTATGACAATCCCGAGAAGTACAGTGTGGAGGACGGTTTGATCAGGTGCTCGGGATCGTGGATCTTGAGTATGGATAACGACGGACCAGACCACGTCGTGGTGTTCCTCGGCGATCTCGGCCGCGATTTGCCCAAGAGCGAGCGCGACTACTGGCGAAGCTTCAACTTGGCGCCCGAAGGGGATATGAGCCAGACGGGTGTGCGCCGAGCGTTCCTGGGCGAATGGGCCGAAGCGCAAGCACCCGACCTTAAGGTCCGAGCCACGTACCGCCGCTTCGTCGACGACTGGCAGGAGCAAAAAGGGTGGGCGTTGTTCCGTGAGCCGACGGGGTCGGACGCCAACCTTCTCCAGCAGCTGAGAGTACCCCTCACGGAATCGCAGACGGAGTTCGAGGGCAGCCTTGACATTCTGGCCAAGCTGCTGAGCGATGGGCTAAACGACAAGGAAATCCAACGGCGCTTGGAGTCCCGGGTAAAGGACGAGAAGAGCATCGCGAAGTTCGAGCGATGGTTACGGCAGGAAGGCTACGAGCACGTCGACCGTGACGTCAAGCTTCTGCGCAACATCCAGGCGCTACGGTCAAAGGCGTCGGCGCACCGCAAGGGCTCCGATTACGAGAAGACGCTTGGCCGTTTACTGGGTGCTCTGCGCGGGAGGGCAGCCACCGCTCACATTCTCGCAGTACGATTCTGTTTCTCGAAGGGATGCGTGAGTGGCGGCTCAAACAGAAGTAGTCGTAGCTCGCTGCGCATAAGTGGCCGCCCTGGCTGACAAGTGACAGCTACCTGATCGGCGCTCCCATCGCGTGATACCCGCCGTCCACGTGGATCAGCTCTCCAGTCGTCGCCGGCCACCAGTCCGAGAGGAGGCTGACGACGGCCTTGCCTACGGGCTCGGGGTCCGTAGTCTCCCAGCCCAAGGGTGCCTGGCGGCCCCACTCACCTTCAATCTCCTCGAAGCCGCTGATGCCCTTGGCGGCGAGGGTTTTGACGGGGCCGGCGGAGACGAGGTTTACCCTGATGCCCCGTTCGCCGAGGTCGCGGGCGAGGTAGCGCGAGGTCGACTCCAGGGCCGCCTTGGCGACCCCCATCCAGTCGTAGGAGGGCCAGGCCACGCGGGCGTCGAAGTCCAGGCCGACGATGGAGGCGCCGGGCTTCATGAGGTCAGAAAGGCCGACGGTCAGGGCTTTCAGGGAGAAGGCCGAGGTCTGGACGGCGGTGGCGACGGAGGGCCACTCCGCGGTAAGGAAATTGCCGCCGAGGGCGTCCTCCGGGGCGAAGGCGACGGCGTGGACGACGCCGTGGATCTCGCCCCAGCGCTCTTTCAGGTCTTCGGCCACGGCCTCGATATCTTCGGGCTTGTTCACGTCGAGTTCGAGGATGGGGGGCTGGGGGTCGAGGCGTCTGGCGGTTCGTTCGGTCAGGCTGCGGGCGCGGCCGAAGCTGCTCAGGACCACCTCCGCCCCCTGCTCGCCCGCCAGCCGCGCGGCCGAGTAGGCGATGGAGCGGCGGTCCAGAACGCCTGTGATCAGCACCTTTTTGCCTTCGAGCAGTCCAGGCATCTCGCCTCCAGGGGCTTGGTTCTATACAAGGTCCGGCACAGTCTAGGGAAAGAGGTTGAACGCTGCCAGGGACCTACTCGGAGGCGTTCGTCTCTTCCTGCGGGCGTTGTTGCTCGTAGGAGGACTCGACGCGGGCCTCCCAGGCCAGCAGGTCGTCGCGAAGGTCTTCTATCTTCTTCTCGGGCTGCTCCTCGATCAGGTTCTTCCTCTCCTTCGGGTCCGCCGAGAGGTCGTAGTACTCCTCGCCCCGGTTCCCGTAGGAGTAGATGTACTTCTCGTCCCCGTCGATGCTCGTCAGGCACGTCCGCTCGTGGTAGCAACTCGCCATCAGCTTCCGGTCCCCCGGCGGCGAGAGCATCGAGTAGCCTGGGTAATCACCACCGCCCACCCTGTACCCGAGCATGTCCGCGACCGTCGGCAGGACGTCCAGCTCGTTTACAAGCTCCTCGACGCGCTTCGGCTCGGGGTTCTTCGGGTCGTGGATGAGGAGCGGGATGTGTAAGCCTTCCTCGTAGATGGTGTTGTCGTGCTGCTTGAGGCCGTGCTCGCCGAAGCCCTCGCCATGGTCGCCCAGGATCACGAAGATGGTGTCCTCGTAGAGCCCGAGGTCCTTGTACTGGTCGAAGAGCTTCTCCAGAAAGAAGTCCTGGTAGCGCACGGTGTTCAGATACCTGTCCAGCTCCGGGTCGGATGAGTATTTTTTCGTGCCGTAGCGGTCCGGTACCACGTACTGGTGGTGGGGCGTCACCGTCAGGTAGGTGGTCATGAACGGGCCATCATCACCGTTCTCCTCCAGCCACTCGCGGCTGGGATCGAGCATGACCTCATCCTCGTACCCGAAGTAGTTGACCCGCTGGTAGCCCGTCTTGTCCATGTCCTCTATCGCCTGGAAGTGGTCGTACCCGAAGTTCTCCACGAGCTGCGGCCTCCGCTCGAAGGTCTCCGTGGCCGACTGGAAGAAGGCCGTGTTGTAGCCCTGTTCTTCCAGAAGCTCGGGCAGGCACCTGCCCGGGACGATGCCCGGTTCGGACTCGGTCTTCTGAGTGTCGAGAGGGGGCTCCACCCCGCAGGTGGTCGCCAGGAGCGCCTTCGAGGTGTGGGGGACGACCGCGCGGGCCCGCTCCGCCATCAGGCTCTCCTTGGAGAGTTCATCCAAAAACGGCGTCGTGTCCAGTTCCTCGTTGTACGGCGTGGTCGATTGGGCGCGGGTTGACTCTAGAAAGATCGTCACCACGTTGCGCTTCTCGGTGTTGGGCGTGGGGGAGAGGGTCGTGTCCGTGGGGAGGGATCCGGGGGAGACGTTGGCCTCGACCTCGGTGGTTGCGACCTCGTTGACGACCATGTTCGCCAAAGGGTCCCTGGCGAAAGCGTTGCCGGCGTTGGTCACGCTCGGCACCACGGAGAGGGAGAAGAGCAGGAGGGCCGCCAGGCCCACCATGAGAGGGCCACGGACCGAGCGTCTTGCGTCCCCTGCCACCGGGGACTCCCAGGTGCCGGTGATCAGACGGGTCATGAGGGCCGGGCCCGCCAGGGCGTAGAAGAGGATCTGGGAGACCAGGGCCCAGTGCGAGATGGTCGTCTCCGAGCCTATGGCGCCCCGGATCTCTCCCAGGGAAGAGATCGAGGCGATCACGAAGCTCAAGTCCAGCGTCGAGCCCGTCGTCGTGTAGAAGAAGTGGGCGCTGGTCGTCAGGATCACGACGACCACCACGGAGAGGTGGAAGAGCAGCAAGACCGCGCGCCTGGGCCAACCGCCCCTCACGACGGCGAAGACGCCAACCCAGAGTGCTGCGAAACCCAGGTTGAAGAGCAGATCGGAACGCACCTGGTCAAGAAAACCGAGGAGGCCTGGCGGGTCGGGCTGGGTGACGACGCGGATGACCTTCAAGACGACGTTGTAGAGGAACAGGGGCAGGAGTAGGCTCGCGAGGTAGATCCAATCCCCACGCACCAGCAGCTTATCGAGGCGCTTCACGGCGCCCCCGGTATCCTCGTTTGCCGCCACAAATGCGGCAGAGTTTAACAAAAATTTCACTTAGCCCTACTCTCGCCTCCAGCGCCGCAGGCGCCGGACTCACCTGGGAAACCCCCCGAGATTGACCGGCGGCGCAACGAGTAATATTGTACGGGCAGTATGGGTGACGTGGAAAGGGACCCCGTGCAGACGACAAGCGGGCCGCGGCCCGGGCTCGAAAGCGGGCCCGAACGGGGCTACCCCTGCGCTTGGGGGTAGCCCCGCCGCATAACACGAGGAAAGGGAGCACGATGTCCGAGGAGACCGAGATCCGCACCTACGAGCCGCCGGAGGAGTTCGTCCGGCAGGCCAACGTAAGCGACGCATCGGTGTACGACGAGGCGGAGAGAGACTACGAAGGTTTCTGGGAGGAGAGGGCGAAGGAGCTCCACTGGTTCAAGGAGTGGGACCAGGTGCTCAAGTGGGATCCGCCCGAGGCCCAGTGGTTCGTCGGCGGCAAGCTAAACGTCGCCTACAACTGCCTGGACTACCAGGTCGAGCAGGGCCGGGGAGACAAGACCGCCATCCTGTGGGAGTCAGACGAGCCGGGCGAGGGGAAGGCCTACACCTACTCAGAGCTCACGGCCGAGGTCAAAAAGTTCGCCAACGTGCTCAAGGGCTTAGGTGTCGGCAAGGGTGACCCGGTCGCGATCTACATGCCCATGATCCCCGAGCTCCCCATCGCGATGCTCGCCTGCACC
>JACDFX010000259.1 GCA_013815575.1 Rubrobacter sp. | reverse complement strand
GTTCCGTCCGGCGGCGACGGCCAGGCGGCGGTCGATGGCGCAGGGGAGAACGAAGCCGCCGTTGTAGTCGGTGTGCTCCCCGATCAGGTTGATGCGACCCGGCGCGCTCGCGACGACCCCGGGCTCCTCCCCGAACTTCTCGACGTACGCCCCGCGCGCCCTTTTCTCCGTCTCCCGCATCGGCTATTCGTACCCTTCGGGGTGCTCTTGCATCCAGGCCCAGGCGTCGGAGATCATGGCTTCGAGGGTCGGCTTCTCGGGCCTCCATCCGAGGTCGGCCCGGATCGCCTCGCCCGATGCCACGAGCTCCGGCGGGTCCCCGGCCCTCCGCGGCGCCTCCTCGGCCACAATGCTCTTCCCCGTGACGCCCCTGGCCGCCTCGACGACCTCGAGGACGGAGAACCCGGAGCCGTTGCCGAGATTGTAGACGCGGTGCTCGCCGGGCTCCGGGGCTTCCAGGGCGAGCAGGTGGGCGCGGCCCAAATCTTCTATGTGGATGTAGTCGCGGACGGCGGTGCCGTCGCGGGTGGGGTAGTCGGTGCCGAAGATCTTGACCGATTCACGCGTCCCGGCGGCGGCCTGGAGGACTATCGGGATCAGGTGCGTCTCCGGGTGGTGGTCCTCCCCGTAACGTCCGCTGGCCCCCGCGACGTTGAAGTACCGCAGGCTCGTCGCCGCAAGCCCCCGCGCCTCGGCGACGTGGCCTATAAGCCGGTCCACCGCGAGCTTGGAGGTGCCGTAGGGGTTCGTCGGCCTCGCCGGGGCGGTCTCAGGGATGGGGACCTCCTCTGGTTCCCCGTAGACGGCCGCCGTGGAGGAGAAGACGAGCCGCCCAACGCCGGCCTCCCCCATCGCCTCCAGAAGGTTGAGCGCACCACCCACGTTGTTGCGGTAGTAGCGTTCCGGCTGCTCGACGGACTCGGCCACGAGCGAGAGCGCCGCGAAGTGGAGGACCCCGTCGAAACCCCGCGCGAGCGTCTCGCGCACGAACCGTTCGTCCAGCAGGGAGCCCACGACGAGCCGCGCGCCCTCCGGTACGGCGCCTTCGTGTCCCTTCGAGAGGTCGTCCAGGACGACCGTCTCGTGGCCGGCCTCGACCAGTTGCGACGCGACGATGCTGCCCACGTACCCGGCCCCGCCCGTGACGAGGAGCCTCAACGGCCCGCCCCTTCGACGGCCTCCCGCAGCCTCTTGGCGGTCTCCTCGGGGAGCACGTCCACCACGTAGGCGCCGGCGCCGGTCTCGCTGCCGGCGAGGTACTTCAGCTTGTCCGCGGTCCGGTTCGGGGGGTAGAACTCGACGTGGAAGTGGGCTAAACCTGCGTGGTCCCCGCCATCCGTCGGCGCCTGGTGCATCGCCATCATGTAAGGCAGGGAGAACCCGAAGAGCTCGTCGTAGCCGACGAGGAGCCTCTTGAGGACACCCGCGAGGTCCCGGCGTTCGGCGGCGTCGAGGTCCGCTATCGAGGGGGCGCAGCGACGCGCGTACACATGCGCCTCGTAGGGGAAGTGGGCGTAGAAGGGGACGAAGGCCACGAAGTGCTCACCCTCCGCGACGACGCGGCGGCCGTCGTCGAGCTCCTCGGCGAGGAGGTCGCAGTGGAGGCAGGTGCCCGTCTCGGTCCTGTGGCTCCTGGCCGCTTCGAGTTCTTTCTTCGGGCGGGGCGGGACAAAGGGGTAGGCGTAGATCTGGCCGTGCGGGTGGTGCAGCGTTACGCCTATGGCATCGCCTTTGTTCTCGAAGATGAAGACGTACTCGACAAAGTCAAGGGCGCCGAGCTCCTCGTAGCGGTCGGCCCAGACGTGGACGAGGTTGCGGATGCGCCCCTCTGGCATGGTCGCGAGCGTGGAGTAGTGGTCCTCGGAGTACAGGACTACCTCGCAAACCCCGCGTCCAGGCGCGGCCGGCGTGAGGGCGCTTCCTTCCCCGTCCGCCTCCGGCGCGTCCGGGGTAAACGATGGGAACTTGTTCTCGAACACCACTATGTCGTAGGACTCTCTGGGGACTTCGGTCGGGAAGCCCCCGGGCTCCGTCGGGTCGAGCGGACAGTACTCCGCGGGCGGGAGAAACGTGCGGTCCTGGCGATGGGTGGCGTAGGCGACCCACTCCCCGAGCGTCGGGTCCCAGCGAAGCTGGTTCAACCCTCATCGTCCCCGGTCGGCGCCTCCCCTTCTTCCTCGAACGAGAAGAAGATGATGTAGCGGCCGTCGTCCTTGGCCTCGCGTTCCTTCTTTATCGCGGGCTCGTCGTGCAAAGGCTTCCTCCCCGTTCTCGGTCTTCCGGCCATTCGCGCAGTCTAGCCGAGGGGCGCGCCACGAACACGCCGGTTATTCCGTCACGTTACGACCGCTGTTTGCGCGTCAGGTAGGCCTGCACGAGGACGACGGCGATCAGGAAGACGCCGCTGACGAGTTGCTGGGCGTAGGAGCCAAGGGTGCCGAGCTGGTTGATCAGGTTCTGCAGGATGCCGAGCAGCAGCACGCCGGCCAGGGACCCGCTTAAAGTACCCGCGCCGCCGGTAAGGAGGGTGCCGCCGACGACGACGGCAGAGATCGCGTCGAGCTCCCAGCCGGCCCCGGCGACGGGCTGACCGGCGGCGAGCTGGGCGGCGAGCAGCGCCCCCGCGAGGCCGGCGAGCGCCCCGCTGGTGGCGTAGGCGATCACCTTCGTCCGGTCCACCGGGACGCCCATCAGGCGGGCCGACTCCTCGCTGCCGCCGATGGCGAAGATCGCCTGCCCGTAGCGCGTCCGGATCAGCACCAGCCCGCCCACGACGAAGGCGACGAACATAAAGACTATGGGCACCGTGAGGCCCAGGATCTCCCCCTGCCCGAACCAGACGAACGGCGAGTCGTTGTCCACGCCGACCGGCTGCTCGTTGGCGAGCGCCAGGGCAAGCCCCCGGATACCTAGCAGGCCCGCGAGGGTCACGATAAACGGGGCCATCCTGGCCCGCGCGATCAGGAGCCCCTGCCCGAGCCCGAGCAGGCCGCACACCAAGACCGGCACCACCAACGCCAGCGGCCACGCGACCGGCAGCACGAGCGCCGCCAGCACCCCACCCAAGGCCAGCATCGATCCGACCGAGAGGTCGATGCCGCCGCTGATAATGACGAACGTCATGCCGACCGCGATCAGCCCGAGGAAAGAGGCCTGAAGCACGATGTTCTCGAGGTTCCTAGCGGTGAGGAAGCTGTCGAATCGCAGGGAAGCGATGGCGACGACGAGGAGCAGCACCACGATGGCCCCCCGGCGCTGCAGGATCGCAAAGATCCGCGCGCGGCGCGACGGGCCCTCCCCCCCGGCCGGGGCGGGGACGTTCTCCTCTGCGGCTCGGGCCTGTCCTGTAGCCATCTAGGCCGCCCCCCTTCCTTTCTGGACATAAACGGCGATCAGGATGATGCCAGCCGTCAGAACCTGGGCATAAGTAAAAGGCAGGTTGTTAGAGATAAACGTCGTGCTGATGAGCTGCATCAACAGGGCCCCCATCACCGTCCCCGCGAGCCTCACCCGCCCGCCCGTGAGCGGCGTCCCGCCGACCACGACCGCCGTGATCGCCGAGAGCTCTATCAGGACGCCGACGTTCGAGGGGTCGCTCGCGCCGAGGCGGGCCGTCGCCACGATGCCGGCGACCGCCGCCAGGAGTCCGCTTATCGCGTATACGGCGAGCAGCGTCCGGCTGACGGGGTGGCCGGAGAGGTAGCTCGCCGAGCGGTTCCCGCCTATCGCCACCACGTAGCGGCCGAAGGTGGTGCGCCGGATCAGGAACGCCACGACAGCCACGGCGACGGCCGCCACGATCACGGGCGCCGGTATCCCGAAGGGCCTGGCCTGGCCCAAAGCCAGCACGACAGGGTCGGTGACGATCAGGAGCTGGCCGTTCGTGAAGATCTGGGCCAGCCCCCGCCCGGCCACGAGCAGCGCCAGTGTGGCCACGATGGGCTGCACCCCGGCGAAGGCGACGAGGCTCCCGTTGACGAGCCCCGCCGCAATACCTACGAACAGCGACAACCCGATGGCCACGGGCCACCCGTAGCCGAGGTAGAGCGGCAGCGCCGCCGAGGCCAGGGCCATGATAGCGCCTACGGAGAGGTCTATGCCCTCCGTCCCGATCACGAGCGCCAGCCCTAAAGAGACGAGCAGCACCGGCGAAACCTGCACGAGCAGGTTGGAGA
>JACDFX010000258.1 GCA_013815575.1 Rubrobacter sp. | reverse complement strand
TCTCGAACCCGGCCGCCAGCATGAAGACGTTGGAGTCTTCCGCGTGCAGCGAGCCGTGGTCGCTCGCCTTGTGGTACCCACCGGAGATCTCACCGAAGGTGTAGCCCGGCGTCGCCGAGAGGACCAAATCGCCGCACCGGGGCGTGTGCAGCAACCCCCACAACCGCTCCAGCGCGTCCGGGTAGTCACCGTACCCCAATTCCCCGCCCGAGACGTCGAGGTCCAGCGCGCTCGGGTCGCCCTCTAGCTCCCACGAACGCCCGAACGTGTCCTGCGGCCCGTTACCGGGGCGGAACCGCAAACGGCCATTGCCGCCGAGCGCATTCGCCCAGCCCTCCCCGGACCACGCGGCCACGTCCACGCCGCGCCGGCCGACGAGGCTCCTGGCGACGCCCTCCTGCCCGATGCCGTCGCGCAGGTAGAGAAGCGCGGAGCGTCCGTTGGGCACGACGACCGCGTCGACGTTCTTGCTGAAGCGGGCCTTGATGCCTGAGGAGACCTTGAGGTCGGGGATGCGGCGGAGGTCTACGTGGCGGCGGCCCGGCAGCAGGGGGGCGTGGCCGTGGTCGGAGAGGGCGAGGACGGCGTATTCTTCGAGGAGCTTCTCCACGCCGCCGGCGGCGGCGAAGATCCTGCCGACGTGCCCGTCCGCCGTCTTCAGCCACTCCCGCTGCGCTTCGAGGCCGTGGTGGTGGGCTATGGAGTCGCCCTTGAAGAAGTACACGAGGTTGAACGGCGCAGATCGTTCTTTCACGAGCATCGCCCCGATCCTGGCCGCGTACTCGTCGTTGATGCCCGCTGACCTGAAGACGCCGCCGCTTGCCTTGCGCCCGTTAAAGCCGGTCTCCCGGCTGTAGAACAGGTCGCCCATGAAGTACTCCTTCGGACCCTCGACGGAGGGCCCGAGATAACGGCCGTTCCTCCTGTAGTTCTCGACGGTCTTCATCCGGATCGGGTGCGTGTGAGGCCCGCGCCTCACCGGGAAGTTCACGCACGCGCCATCGAAGCCCCTATCGTGCAGCGTCTCGAAGAGCGTCGCCGCGTGCAGGTCATCGCGGTTCATCCGCCAGACGTTGTTGTGGAAGACCTTTACGGGGCCTGTCGCCATCACGGTCTCCGTCATCGCGCCGTAGATGACCACCCGCCGCTCCCGCTCGTCGTACCAGGCGTGCCCTACGATTCCGCTCCTGGCGGGAGCCTCGCCGGTCGCTATGGCGGCCGTCGCCGCCGGGGTGATGCTCGGGAAGACGGAGACCGCGTCCCAGACCGCCTCTCCCCTCCCGGCCAGCGCCCCGAGGTTCGGGGTCTCGCCACTCTCTATGGCCGAGCGCAACACGTCCGGGCGGATGCCGTCGAGCACCAGCAGGAGGACGGGTTTCGGCGGGGGGGTATGTTCCAGGGTCGTCAAGACCCGTCTATTCTAACGCGCGGGGCGGGGCGGCCCGTGATCCCGTTCTCGAACCAGAGTCGGGAACCGATACAAGGGCCGTCCAGCCGAGGAGCCGAACCCAGGCCCACCAGGACCGGCCCTTCGTAACCGTGGCGGTCCCGAAGGTGAACTCCACCCCGTACGGATGCGGCGGCGTTACTCGGCGGGTGGGGAGGCGCTGGCGTCCGGGTCGGCCTCCGGGGCGGCCTGTTTCTCGGCCGCGGGCGAGGCGCTGGAGGGAGCTTCTTCCGGGGCCGGTTCAGCGGAGGCCGGCTCCGGTTCGGCGGCCGGTGACGCGCTGGAGGGGTCCTCCCCGCCGGCGTCCGGTGAGGCACTGGACGGGGCGGCATCCCCGCCGCCAGGAACCCCGGGGACCTGTTCCTTGACGGAGTCGAGGACGCCCCCGCCACCCCCGCCGAGGTCCACGCTCCCACCCGAGAGTGACGAGCCCGCGCCCGAGTCGTCGAACCCGGCGACGTGTATGCCGGGGGCGGCGCCGTAGGGGCACTTGGACCACAGGCCGCAGGAGAGGCTGTTGCCGATAAGCTTCTCAGCACCCCAGATGGCGACCATGCAGATCACGAACGCCACCCCGGCGGCGATGAGGGCCTTTATGAGGATGGGGCGCCTCGCGGGTGTCGGCAAGCCCCGGAACCAGTCGACGGCCGCCCTCATCCGGCCCACGAAGTTGTTCCTGAGGTCCGACCGCCCAGGAGGACTGTTCTGCGCCGTTGGGACGGCCTGTTCGGGGGGGGCGACTGTCGGAGGGGCCTCCCGGCGTTCGCGCAGCCTCGTCGCGCCGCCGCGCACCCGGCCGGCGGCGTTCTCGATGTACGCCTTCAGGACGGCGGAGCCGCCCGTGATGATCATGGCTGTCAGGGCCGCGCCCAGCAGCGTGCCGGCCACGCCGAAGCGCGACGTCACGAACGCCGCACAGGTCGAGGCCAGGCCGGCGGCCATTACTTGGTTGGTGTCCAGGTTCGTGTTTACGCTTTTGGTGCCCATCGGAGAAGAATCTATCAGCCTGCCCGGACAGTTTCAAAGACGATTTTCGGTGTACGTCGGCCGTGCTTCCGGGCGACCCCGTAGCGTGGGAGCCCCACCCGCGGTTAGAATCCCCGGAGTTCTGCGACCAAAGGAAGGGGGAGAATGTCCTCTACGAACAACGGCATGTTCTCCGAGCTGTTCGGGGTAATAGAAGATTACGCGCGTAGGGAATACCACTATCAGGACAAGGCGCTCCAGATAATAGCCGGTTCCTACGTGTTCATGTTCGAGAGCGAGGACATGCCGGACGCCCGCCCGGTGGTCGACGGCATCCTCGAGCAGTACGACTACGCCTTCACCACCATCGAACGCGGCAACCTAGATCCCCTCATCGTGGACGCCGTCGTAAAGGTTGCCCTCTACCGCGAAGAGCACATGGAGTGGGGCATCAACCGCCTCGGCAGGATCCTGGAATCCCTCTTCCGCCGCTCCCGCACCGACGAGACCTACGAGGACTACCTGGCTGACACCAGCCTCGTGATCCGGGGTCTCGAAAGGATGATCACCGGCTCGGTCCTGGAAGAGTTCGTCGAGACCGCGAACGGGCAATAAGGCTTCGGGGGGCGGGCAGGTGTCCGACTCGGTATCCGACTCGCGCGTCCCCCTTAGCTGGCGGCCATTACCTCCGGCATGAGGTCGCGCAGGAAGCGGCCGGTGTGGGAGCCCTCGACGCGGGCGACGTCCTCGGGGGTGCCGGTTGCGACTATCTCGCCACCGCCATCGCCGCCCTCGGGGCCGAGGTCTATGACGTGGTCGGCGGATCGAACGACGTCGAGGTTGTGCTCTATGACGATGACGGTGTTCCCCGCGTCCACGAGCCGGTGCAGGATGTGGAGCAGCTTCTCCACGTCCGCAAAGTGCAACCCCGTCGTCGGCTCGTCCAGGATGTAGACGGTCTTGCCGGTCGCCCTCTTCCCGAGCTCGCTGGCAAGCTTCACCCTCTGGGCCTCCCCGCCCGAGAGCGTCGTCGCCGGCTGCCCGAGACGGACGTACCCGAGGCCCACGTCACGCAGGGTGTCCATGCGACGGGCTATGGCCGGGACGGGGGCGAAGAACCCGCAAGCTTCTTCTACGGTCATGTCCAGCACGTCTGAGATTGATTTGCCCTTGTAGGTGGCGCGGAGGGTCTCGGTGTTGTAGCGGCGGCCCTTGCAGACCTCGCAAGGAACGTAGACGTCCGGGAGGAAGTGCATCTCTATCCGGATCTGGCCGTCACCCTTGCAAGCCTCGCACCGCCCGCCCTTGACGTTGAAGGAGAAACGCCCCGGCTTGTAGCCTCTTATCTTGGCCTCAGCCGTGGAAGCGAAGAGATGACGGATGTGGTCGAAGATCTTGGTGTAGGTGGCCGGGTTGGAGCGCGGCGTCCGGCCGATGGGGGTCTGGTCTATGTCTATGACCTTGTCCACGTTCTCGATGCCCCTGAGGCCCGCGTGCCGGCCCGGCCGGTGCTTGCCCCGGCTCACAGCGTTGGCGAGGGCCTTGTACAGGATCTCGTTGACCAGCGTGCTCTTCCCGGACCCCGAAACACCCGTTATGCACGTGAAAACCCCGAGCGGGAACTCGACGTCGACGCCCTTGAGGTTATGCTCGGTCGCCCCGAGGAGACCGATGACCCCGGTCGGCTCGCGCCGCTCCTCCGGGGGCTCTATCCTGCGGCGTCCGGAGAGGAAATCGCCGGTGACCGAACGCTCTTCGGCCTCTATATCCTCG
>JACDFX010000257.1 GCA_013815575.1 Rubrobacter sp. | reverse complement strand
CTTCTTCAGGCCCTGGTAGATCTCCGCAACGGAACGCAGCGCCTCGTCGAACCGGTCGAAGCCAAACGGAACGACCATGAACTCCTGGAAGTCCACGTTGTTGGCCGCGTGCGCCCCACCGTTCATGATGTTGGCGCACGGCACGGGGAGCACGTGCGCGCCAGCCCCGCCGAGGTAGCGGTAGAGGGGGAGTGCCGAGGCCTCCGCCGCCGCCTTCGCCGCCGCGAGGGAGACGCCGAGGATGGCGTTCGCGCCGAGGCGGCCCTTGTTCGGGGTTCCGTCGGCCGAGATCATGGCGAGGTCGAGCGTCCGCTGGTCGGCCGCGTCCAGGCCGATGACGACCTGGGCGAGCTCCGTGTCCACGTTGTCGGCGGCGTTCAGGACGCCCTTGCCGCCGTAACGAGTCTTGTCCCCATCACGCAGCTCCACGGCCTCGTTCGCCCCGGTTGAGGCCCCTGAAGGGACCGACGCGCGGCCGACAAAGCCGCTCACCGTGGCGAGCTCGACCTCGACCGTTGGGTTTCCCCGTGAGTCCAGGATCTCCCTTCCGTGGACCGCGACGATCTCCGTCATCATCCTCCCGATTTTAGATTTTAGCCTTCAGGTTTTGTCAGCGGGCACCATGCCGGCACTTGCCAATCGTTGCCCATCTTCGCCGGTTCTTACCAGCGATCCGCCTCTTGCCGACCATTCTACGCGTAACTCTACGCTCTAACGCGCCGTAACGCCACCAGGAGGGCGGATTTGCCGGGCTTCGCTCCTCCCACGCGCGGTTACCTTAAAACTTGTACCTGATGCCCAAAGCCTGCCAGCTACCCCTGGGCGGCAGGCTTATAGCCGGGGAGATACTTCACGTTGCGTTTCTGTTCCTGGTCTTCGATCCACTTGGTGAACGCTTCTTCCTGCTGGGTGGCGGCGAGCTGGTCGATGATCTGGGGCTCGACTTCGTCGAGGGGCTGGGTCTGCTCTTCCCGGATCTCGGTGACCTCGATGAGGTGGAAGCCGAACTCGGTCTCCACCGGGCCGACGACCTCACCCGTCTCGGCGGCGAAGGCGGCCTTCTCGAAGGGGGGCACGGTCTCGCCCTTGCCGAGGCAACCGAGGTCGCCGCCCTTCTCGGCGCTGCCGGGGTCCTGGGAGTTCTCCTTGGCGAGCGCGGCAAAGTCCCCATCATCCTGAAGCTGGCCCTTGACCTCCTCGGCCTTCTCCTTCTGGTCCTTGGTGAAGAGTATGTGCCTCATGCAGCGCTGCGCGGGCTGGGTGAACTGGGCGGTCTTATTCTCGTCGTAGAACTTCTGGACCTCCTCCTCGGAGGGTTCAGCGTCGCCTGCGACCTTCTCCTGGACCTGCTGGACGGGGAGGTTCTCCTGGATATCTTGGCGGAGCTCCTCCTCGGAGATCTTGTTCTGCTCCAGGGCCTGGTCGAAGGCCTCCTGGTCCTCGAGGTCCTGCCCCGAGGCCCGGGCCTGCTCGCCGACCTGCTTCTTGATGGTCTCGAGCTCCTGGTCGACCTCTTTATCGGAGACCGTGATGCCCTGTTCCTGGGCGTAGGTCTTGGCGATCTCGATACCCACGAGCTGCGGCATAACTTGCTGCACGGCCGTCTCGTACTCGGGAGATTTCGGGTCTAGCTCACCGAGCCCGCTCTGCTGGGCGAACTGCTGCAACTCGCCCTCCGTCACCTCACCGCCCTCGAACGTCGCCACCTTTTTCGCCCCCGAGTCGGAGTTCGCCTCCGGCTCCGCCGGCTGGCATCCGAGAGAGACCATCAAAACCGCGGCAAGAATTCCGCAGACAAACCAAACCCTGTTCACAAAAAGATTACCCAAGACGACGAAGAACCTCGCTATTCGAACACCACAGATCGCCCGCGATTATATAGCATCTCGGCCAAAAGGCGTCCCCGTGGGAGGGCGTTTCGGCTCGTCGGCGCCCCAGGCCGCTTGATAAGCTGGGCCGGTGGGAATGTGGGATGACATCTACCGGGAACTCGAAACGTCGGGGCTCGACCCGGACGAGGAGCGCGCGGGAACCGCATGGTTGGATCCTTTTTGGCACCTCCTCGGTGAGCCGAGAGGTAAGATGCTCGACGTCGGTTGCGGGCTCGGGGCAGACATGGCGCGGTTCGCCGCAGAGGGGTGGCGTCCCGTAGGAATCGATCTGGAGGCCCGGGCGACCGGCTTTGTCGGGCGCACTTACGGGTTTCCGGCTTACACGGCGGATATTCGTTGCCCTTTGCCTTTCGACGACGAGACCTTCAACCTGGCCTCTTCGCGTTTCGCCATACATTTCTTGCCCCCGGGCGGCGCTAGAGACCTCTTCCGCGAACTGCGTCGCGTGCTGCGGCCCGAGGGGCGCTTGATCTTCGCGGTCAACAGCCAGGAGCACCGGCGGCTCGGCTTACAGTACGACTACACGGATGCGTTTGAGCGCGAGGCGGATTACTGGCATCTGCCGACTCTCGACCGCACGTACCTGTTCTATTCGACGCGCCTGGCGAAGAGACTCCTGGGATCGGGCTGGCGGATCCTGCACCTCGGCGCGGAGCCCTTCGAACACTGGGGAATAGAGAAGCACGCCGTTCTCTGCGTGGCAGAGAAGGCAGGGACCGGCGGTCTCCCCTCTTGACCTTATCCTCTTCGGTGTAGGGCCGCCAACGTGGAAAGTCCCGACCGTCAGGCAAACCCTAGTTTGATGTCCAGAGCCCGAAGCGTCGCCTCGGCGAGCTCCAGCGGCCCGAGGTCCGTGCCGCGGACGGTGACCCGGCCCTCCCTGCCGCCGAGGGTGCCCCCGGTGTTCTTCCTGATGCGGGCGGCCTGAACGGGCCCAGCCGTGAGGCCGGAGACCGAGAGCGTGCCGGAGCGGAAGGTTACGGAGGTCGCCCCGATCCCACGCGCCAGGAGCTTCGCGCGGGAAATGCCAAGCAGGTTGATGGCCGGTTCGGGCAGACCGCCGAAGCGGTCGGTGAGCTCCTCGGCGAGGTCGTCCACCTCCGCCAGAGACGAGGTCCCTGAGGCGCGGCGGTAGAGGTCTACACGTTCGATCTCGTCCATCACGTACTCGGGGGGCAGGTACGCGTCCAGGGACAACTCCACGATGACGGGCCGCCCCTCCTGACGCTCCTGGGTCTCCCCCCTGGCCTGGGCGACGGCCTCTTCGAGGAGCCGGAGGTACATCTCGAAGCCGACGGCGGCTATGTGGCCTGACTGCTCGGCGCCCAGGAGGTTGCCGGCGCCCCTGATCTCGAGGTCGCGCATGGCGATGGCAAATCCGCTGCCGAGCTCGGTGAAGTCCATCAGGGCTTCGAGGCGCTTCTGGGACTCGACCGTGGACCCGAGGGGTGCGAAGAGGTAGGCGTAGCCCTGACGGCTGGAGCGCCCGATCCTACCCCGCAGCTGGTAGAGCTGCGCGAGGCCCATCGCGTCGGCCCGGTCCACGATGAGCGTGTTGGCGCTCGCCACGTCCAGGCCGCTCTCGACGATGGTCGTCGTGACGAGCGCGTCGGCCCGGCCGTCGAGGAAGTGCCGCATCACGCCTTCGAGCGCCCGCTCCGGCATCTGCCCGTGCGCCGTGACGAACGTCGCCCCCGGCACCAGAGACCTTAGCCTCTCGGCAACCTCGTCTATGCTCTCGACCCTGTTGTGGACGAAGAAGGTCTGCCCACCCCGCGCCACCTCCCGCTCCATGGCCCGCCGGACGAGGTCCTCGTCGTAGGGGCCGACGTGGGTCTGGATGCTGCGCCTTCCCACCGGCGGCGTCTCGATCACGCTTATGTCCCGCAGCGAGGCCAGGCCCATCTGCATGGTGCGTGGGATCGGGGTCGCCGTCAGCGTAACGACGTCCACGCTGGCCTTGAACTCCTTGAGCCGCTCCTTGTGCTTGACCCCGAAGCGCTGCTCCTCGTCCACGATGATCAGCCCCAGGTCCCTGGGCGAGACCTCGGCCCCGAGCAACGCGTGCGTCCCGATGAGCACGTCCACCTCGCCCTCGGCGAAGGCTTTCAGGATGCGCCGCCTGTCGGCCGGCTTGGTGAAGCGAGAGAGGCTCTCCACCCTGACGGCGAAGGAGCCCAGGCGGTTGTTGAAGGTCCGCTCGTGCTGCTGCACCAGAATGGTCGTCGGGGCGAGCATCATGGTCTGCTTGCCCGCGAGCGTGGCCTTGAACGCCGCCCGCACCGCCACCTCGGTCTTGC
>JACDFX010000256.1 GCA_013815575.1 Rubrobacter sp. | reverse complement strand
CGCGTTTCCGTACAACCGGAAGCCTTCTTGCCAACCCTGGCGATAGCCTGGACGCCCAGAAATGTCACCACCCAGCACGGGCCTCACGCCTGACACCGAACCCTACCTCTTGCAGCCACCCCCTTTTCTTCTCCCACACCGTCGCTGACAACCTTGTCAACTTCGATGACGGGCAATCTAAAGGCTGCTGATAACGTTGTCAAGACCTCCTGCGCGTTTTTTCGGGGTACTTGCGGGTGGGTCAGGGGGCGGGTTCTACGGGGCAGCCGCAGGACTCGCGCACGACCAGTTCGGTCGGCAGGACGAGGCGTCGGGGTTCGGGACGGCCCCGACCTTCGAGGCGGTCGAAAAGCATCTCGGCGGCGCGGCGGCCCAGTTCGGCGGCCGGCTGGCGGACGAGGGTGAAGCGGGGGCGGAGGACGGGGGCGAGTTCGAAGTCGTCGAAGCCGATCAGGGCGACGTCCTCGGGAATGCGTAGTCCCAGGTGTTCGATGGCCCTGAGCGCGCCGAGGGCGGTCAGGATGTTGGCGGCGAACAGGGCCGTGGGACGGTCGGGCGCGTCCAGGACACTCTTCGCCGCCTCCTCGCCCAGTTCGATGCTGTGGGCGCCGAGGCTGGGGGCGGGTTTCAGGTTCGCGGCTTTCAACGCCTCTTTGTACCCTTCTAGGCGTTTGCGGGTAGTGTAAAAGTTACGGACGTCGCCGACAAAGGCGATCCGTTCGTGGCCGTGCCGGATCAGGTGTTCCGTGGCCTCCCGCGCGCCGGCGCGGTTCTGGACCAGTACCATGTCGGCCTGGACACCTTCGGCCGGCCGGTCCAACGTAACGACCGGAAGACCGGCCTGTTGCTCCCTATTCAGGTGGACGTTGTGGCCGTGGGCGGGGACAAGAAGCAGCCCGTCGACCTGGCGCTGCGTAAGCAGCCCGACGTAATCGCCCTCAGTCCGAAGGTCCGCGTGGGAGTCGCAGAGGATCAGGGCGTGGCCGTGTTCCTGGGCCACGCCCTCGATCGCCTGGGCGCAAGAGGCCATAAAAGGGTTCGAGATGTCGGAGATCACCAACCCGATCGTGCGTGAGCGCTGCCCCTTGAGGCTGCGGGCCAGTTCGTTCGGCCGGTAGCCCAGCCTCTCCACCACCCCCGCCACCCGGACCGCCGTCGCCGCGTTGACGGCGGGCTCCCCGTTCACGACACGGGAGACCGTCTTGATCGAGACCCCCGCCTCGAGGGCAACGTCCCGTAAAGTGACCCTCTTGCCGGGCCCTGGTATGAGTACACCGGTCATAGTCGCCGCCAACGTTATCACCGGGCCGCGTCCAGAGCAACGATCCCCGCCGTACGCGGCCTCTTCAGCCCCTTCTTACGCGTGTCGACGAAGCTTCCCCTCTGCCTTCGAAAAGTGCGACGTGTACTGTATCGAACCCCGCCAGGCGGCCGTCCGCAGAATCCAGTCAGAGTCGGATGGTGGGGACACTCATCCTGGATCAGTCGGGCGCAGGGCGAGGCGGTATCGACCGGTTGTTTGTATTATAGATATAAAATTGGGAGGACCGTTCCCTAACGGCGGACGAGGAGTTCGGAGGCGTGGGCCAGGGAGGCGTCGTCTATGCGGCCTGAGAGCATCCGGGCCATCTCTTTGAGGCGGTCTTCGCCTTCGACGCGGGTTATACGGGTGATGGTGCGTCCGTTGACCTCCTCTTTGGCCACGACGACGTGGGAGGCGGCTTCGGAGGCTATTTGGGGGAGGTGGGTGATGGTCAGGACCTGGTTCCTTTCGCCGAGCTCGCGTAGTTTGACGCCTACGGCGGTGGCCGTCTCGCCGCCGATGCCGGCGTCGACCTCGTCGAAGACGTAGGTCGCGCCCGGTTCGACGCGTTCCTGGGCGAGGCGGATGGCGAGCATTATTCTGGAGAGTTCGCCGCCGGAGGCGTAGCGCCTGACGGGCAGCGCGGGCTCCCCCGGGTTCGGTTGGATCTCGAACTCCGCCCGCTCCCTGCCCGTCGGCCCCGGCTCCGCCGGCACGAGCCCGGCCTGAAACTCGGTCTTGCCGAGGTTGAGCCCGGCCAGGTTCTCCTGGACCTTCTTCGCGAGCCGCTTGGCGGCCTTGCGGCGGCCGGCAGAGAGCCTGGAGGCCAACTCTTCGAGGCGCCGCTCCCCGTCTGAGACGCGGGCTTCGAGGTCCGCCTTCTCCTCGCCCAGGTTCTCCAGGCGCGCGAGCTGGGCGCGGGCGTCGTCCAGGTATCCCTCCACGTCCCCGTACTTGCGCTCCAGGGCCCGCAGCGCGGCGATGCGGTCATCAACGAGCTCGAGGCGACCAGGGTCCGCCTCGAGATCCTCGACGTAGGAGCGCAGCTCGTAGAGCACGTCCTCAAGCTCGGCGGAGAGGCCGCCCAGGCGTTCGAGGAGGCCTGCGAGGCCGGCGTCGAAGCGGAGGGCGGTCTCGAGCTCACCCCTGGCCCGGGCGACGGAGTCTACTGCGCCCCCGCCCTCTTCAGAGGCGAGGGCGGCACTCGCCTCGGCGGCGGCCTGCTGCAGGTCGGTGATGTTGCGCAGCCGGTCGCGCTCGCGGACGAGGTTGTCAGCCTCCTCGGTGCTGTAGTCGGCGGCCTCGAGCTCCCCGACCTGAAAGCGCAAAAAATCCGCCTCGCGCAGGCGGGCCTCGCCCGTCGCCCGGACCTCGGCCAGTTCCCGGCGGTCCCTCTCGACGGACCGCCACAGCTCTTCGTGGTCCCGGCGGGTCTTGCTGGCGTCCCCCGAGAGAAAGTCGTCCAGGATGTCCAGCTGTTCCGATGGCTCGGTGAGGCGGGCCTGCTCCCGCTGGCTGTGGTAGGAGACGAGGCGCTCACCCAGGGCGCCCAGCGCCCGGACCGGGACGGAGACGCCCCCGACAAAGCAGCGGGAGCGGCCCTCGCCCGTGAGGGTTCGGCGCAGGACCAGGCCGTCCTCGGCGTCCACCTCCTCGGCGAGGTCGCCCAGGGCGTCCGCGAGCATCCCGGGGCCCGCGTCTTCCGGCAGGAGGAAGGTGCCCTCGATCGTCGCCTTCTCGGCGCCGGCTCGGACGGCTTCGGAGCGGGCTCGGCCGCCCAGGAGGAGTTGCAGGGCGGTGGCGAGGAGGGTCTTGCCCGCGCCGGTCTCACCGGTAATGGCGTTAAGGCCAGGGGAGAGTTCGAGGGTTGCCTCCTCGATCAGGGCGACGTTCTCGACGGAGATCTCAAGCAGCATTACAGGAACGTCCTCCTGACGGCCCGCCACCAGCTCCAATCGTCGGTGCGCCCGATCCTGACGCTTTTATCGGAGAGCCGGATCTCCACTTTCTCCCCCTCGGAGACCTCGCGCGGATCGTCCCCATCCAGCGAGAGGAGGGCCTCCCGGTCCACGATCTTGAGTTCGACGACCTGCTCTTCGCCGAGCACGAGCGGCCGGCTTACGAGCGCGTGGGGGGCTATTGGGACGAGCACGTAGCACCCGGCATCCCCGGAGATGATCGGGCCGCCGGCGGAGAGCGCGTAGGCCGTGGACCCGAGCGGCGTCGCCGCTATGAAGCCGTCGCACCGGAACGCAAAGAGGTCCTCGCCGCCGACGGTCACGTCAACGGAGACGAGCTGGTGCGGCCTCTTTTTTATGAGTACGGCGTCGTTTGCCGCGAGCTCCGGCTCCTCGTTCTCCCGGCAGACTTCCAGCATCCGGTACTCCTGGACGGTGAGGCCGCCCTCGAGCACCTTCTCCACACCGGCCTCCATCTCCTCGGGCAGCATCCCGGACATGAAGCCAACCTTGCCGAGGTTCACCCCGAGCAGCACGCGCCCCGGATACATCCTGGCCGCCTTGAGCATGGTCCCGTCGCCCCCGAGCACGAAGACCAGGTCGGGGTCGACCACCCCGTCGGGCTCGCCCTGCGGCCTGACGTCCCCGACCTCGACCCCGCCCCGCTCCAGGGCGGCCACGAGACGCTCGGAGTGACCGTCGTCCACCTTCGGGTTCGCGACGATCGCAACCCGCCGCACCTCCCCGGGTCCGTTTTTCTCAGGCACCCGCCACGACCTCGCGAATAAGGTCCTCGTCGATGGTCGCGGGCGCGCCCCTGAGCAGGTGCAGGGGGTACTCCTGGTTGCCAGACTTGCGTCCCGTGACGGCGGCCCGGGCCACCCCGACGGCGCCGAATCCCAGGGCGGCGAAAAGGGAAACCGTGTCCAGGATGGCGCCTGCC
>JACDFX010000255.1 GCA_013815575.1 Rubrobacter sp. | reverse complement strand
GGTCCCCGAGCTCTGCGAGAGCATGTAGTGGTCGCCGAAAGCGATATCGTGGAGCGCGAACATCTTGCGGTCGTTGTTGGAGACCTCCCGCCCCGCCTCGACGACCTGGTCCCAGGTCTCGAACGGCGTCCGGGCGCCCACCTGGTCCATGAGGTCCTGGCGGTACGCGAGGACGCAGGTGTTTAGCTCGTTGCCCACGCCGTAGATCTTGCCCTGCCACGTCCAGGGGTCGGTGGCCGCCGGCTTGTATACGTCATCTATGTCGCCGCCGATACGGTCCGTCAGGTCCAGGAACGGCAGCTCCTCGCCCTTTATAAAGTTGGAGAAGCGCGAGATCTCCACGTCCGCCACGTCGGGCGCGCCCTTCCCCGAGACGAGCGCCGTCAAGAGCTTGTCGTGCATCTGCTCGTACGGGAAGATCCTGAAGTTGACCTTCAGGTCCCCGTGCGCGTCTTTCCACTCTTTGGTCTTCAGCGCCGCCTTCGCGAAGTTGGCCCGCCCCTCGTCGAAGGCCCAGAACTCCAGCGCGTCTCCCCCGGAACTATCCTGCTCACCACCCCCGCAACCCGCCAGCCCAAGCGCATACGCCCCCACGAACGCACCCCCACCGGTACGCAAAAAGTCGCGCCGCGACAGACCTCTCGCCATATGCTCTCCTCCTCGCTTTCCCTGCCGGTCCCTCAACCCGCTTCAAGAAACCGGTTTCTATCACCCACCAGCACGTTAGCATAATTTGCGGTGATGCGTCAAGTGAATAGCATTGTTGACAAGAATGAATGGTCGCGGCATTATGGCATTGTTTACGAAACCGGTTTTGGCGAGGGGATGCTGTGAGGAGGAGGTCGGCGAACGGGAAGCCCAGGATGGCCGAGATCGCCGCGCTTGCGGGCGTCTCGAAGCCGACGGTCTCCAAGGTGATGAACGGGCAACCCGGGGTGGCGGCGGGGACGCGGGAGCGGGTCGAGCGCGTGATCGCCGAGCGCGGGTACGTCAGGCACGGCGCCGCGAGAGCCTTGAGCGCGGGCCGGGCGGGGTCCGTGAACCTGGTCGTCAAGGAGGTGGACAACGCCTACTTCACGGAGGTCATCCGCGGCGTGGAGGAGACGCTGGAGCGCGCGGGGCTCTCGATGGTCCTTACGGCCACCCACGACGAGGCGCGACGCCACCGCCGCTGGATGGCCCGGGTCGTGGAGCACGGGACGGACGGCGCGATCCTGGTGCTGCCCGACGAGCACTTCGCCCACGTGGAGGAGCTGCGGCGCCACGGCATCCCGGTGGCGCTCGTGGACGACCGGGGCGAGAGCCCGCCGGGCGTGCCATCCGTTGGGGCCACGAACTTCGCCGGCGGCTTCGCCGCGACGGAGCACCTGCTGTCCCTGGGACATCAGCGCATCGCCATGGTGGGTGGTCCGCCCTTCAAGTCCACGCGCGAGAGGATCGCCGGCTACCGCACGGCCTTGCAGGAGGCAGGCGTCCCGCCGGACCCGCTCCTCGAAAAGCCGGGCGGGTTCGTGGCGGAGACCGGCTACGAGGCCGCGCGAGCCCTGCTCCGCGCGCCGGACCCGCCGACCGCCATCTTCGCCGGCAACGACCTGCAGGCGATCGGCGTCTATCGGGCCTTGTACGAGCTCGGCCTGCACACTCCAGACGACGTGAGCGTAGTCGGCTTCGACGATCTGCCGCTCGCCCGCCTCCTCACCCCAGCCCTGTCCACCGTGCGTCAGCCCGTCCGCGAGATGGGAGCGCTGGCGACCAAGATGCTGCTCGGGATCATCGCCGAAGAGACACTGGAAAGCACCCGCGTCGAGCTGGCGACGTCGCTCATCGTACGCGAGTCCTCTGCCCCCCCGCGGTACTGATGCCTTGCGGCAGGGTGTCGCCGTGGGCCGCGAAACTCCCCAGCGCCGAAACATTCTTGCGCCCGGTTGGAACGGCGGTCCCGCTTTCTGCTGTAAGCCTCGCCGTCCTGCGGGATAATGGGTGATGATGAACATTCTGGACACCAGAATCTACAGGTGGGCGCAGACCGCCACGGACTTCTTCCTGCTCAACCTGGTGTGGTTGCTGGCGTGTTTGCCGGTGGTGACGGCCCTCCCCGCGACGGCGGCGATGTTCGGCGTCGTGAGGGACTGGGCCAGGGAGAAAGAGACAGGGGTCATTGCGGCGTTCGTGCTGCGCTTCCGGCAGAACTTCGTCCAGAGCCTCGTCGTGGGGGTGCTCTGGGTGCTCTTCGGCGGGGCGCTTTTCCTGGACTTTCTGCTCGCCAACCAGCTCTCCGGCGCGACTCAGGTCGTGATGCGGTCCCTGCTCGTCCTGGCGGGCGTCCTCTACGCCTCCGCCTCCGTCTTCCTCTTCCCCGTCATGGTCCACTACGACACGAGGTGGACGGCCGTCCCCAAGAACGCGCTGCTGCTCTCCATCGCCCGGCTCCCGACGACGCTTCTCTGCCTGCTCACCGTGGCGGCAATGGCTGCGCTCACGTTTATCGTGCCGGCCCTGATCCTCATAACCGGCAGCCTGACCGCCTACGCCATCTACCGCCTCTGCGACCGCGAGTTCAGGAAGATAGACGGATTCTAGCCCCGGGGCTCCAGAGCTTTACGCTTTATAGTCTCCAACCTAACCCTCCGCCAAGTCCTCCAGCGTCCGCAAGCTCGTCTCTACGTCTTCCATCGCGTCTCTTGGGTTGTCCTGTTCGACCACGAACCACTCGACGCCTAGTTCGTCGGCCGTCCTCAGGAGTTGGTGCCAGGGCATGGTGCCTTCACCGACGGGCAGGTCGGAGCGGGTTTCGTCTGGGGCCATGTCCTTGAGATGGACGAGGGAGACGCGGTCACCGACGTCGCGCAGCACGGTCTCCGGGTCCGAGCCGCCGTATTTGACCCAGTAGAGGTCGAGCTCCAGGTGGACGAGGTTCGGGTCGGTCTCCCGGACGAGCACGTCCCACATCGTGGTCTCGCCGATGCGGGCGAACTCGAAGTCGTGGTTATGGTAGGAGAACGTCAGGCCCTCCGTGCGGCAGAGCTCGCCCCAGCCGTTAAAGGCTTCGGCGAGGCGGGAGATCGAGCCCGCGTCGCCGCGGCGGTCCGGCGGGGCCATCGGGACGACGGCGTGGGATGAGCCGATCGCGTGCATATCCGCGATTACAGAAGCGGGGTCGGACTCCCAGGCGTCGAGGGGGACGTGGGCGCCGGAGGCGCGGAGGCCAAGGTCGTCCATCACGCCGCGTAGCTCCTGGGCCGAGAGGCCGCCGAAGCCCGCGAACTCGACTGCGGCGTAGCCCATTTCAGCCAGCCGGCGCAGGGTGCCGCTCATGTCCAGGGCGGTGTGTTCGCGGACGGTGTAGAGCTGAAGCGAGATCTGGTCCCTCCTCATGCGCCACCCCCGAAGTGACCGGCCTGAGACCCCGCCGGCAGCGGCTCCGGACGCCCGAAGGTGCTCGTAACTTCCACGTGCCGGCCGGCCTCCGAGGAGTCGAGGAAGGCGTGGATAACGTCCAGGACGTGCCCGCCGAGCTCGCCGCTGGCACGGTGCTCTCTTCCGGTGCGAACGGCATGGGCCATGTCCGCGAGGCCGAGGCCGCGGCTATTCCCGGTGTACGAGTGGGTCAGCGGCACGTCCGTCCAGGCGTCCTCTCCCGAGCGCCAGACGCGCACGGGGCCGCCGAAGGTGTTCGGGTCGGGGACGCTCAGGGTACCCTCGGTGCCGTAGATGTCGATCCTGGAGTGCTCCTCGGACCAGACGTCGAAGCTGGTGACGAGCGTGCCGACGGCCCCGCCCTCGAAGTCCATGACGCCGGCGACGTGGGTCGGGGTGTTCACCGTGATCGTCGTCCCTGATAGGGGCTTGCTCGTGACCTGCCGCCGGGGGAAGGTTACCCGCGCGGACCCGGTCACCCGCCGCACCGGACCCAAGAGCGTTGTCAGCGCCGTCAGGTAGTAGGGGCCCATGTCGAACATCGGGCCGGCGCCCGGCTGGTAGAAGAAGTCCGGGTTCGGGTGCCAGTCCTCGGGGCCGTGGGTCATCATGACGGCCGTCGCGGCGACCGGCTCGCCGATGATGCCCTCGTCCATCACCTTGCGACAGGTCTGAAGGCCCCCGCCGAGAAAGGTGTCGGGGGCGCAGCCGATCAGAAGCCCTCTATCGGCCGCCACCTTCAGCATTCGCCGCCCGTCCTCGCGGCCGACGGCGAGCGGTTTCTCCGTGTAGACGTGCTTGCCG
>JACDFX010000254.1 GCA_013815575.1 Rubrobacter sp. | reverse complement strand
GAGCTGGTCGGCCGGTAAGGTCGCGCCCCAAAAACCCGAAACCTCTCTACCCGCTCCGCTTCAGCTTCCCCGTCCTCTTCGCGTAGCGCTCGCCGAGGTGGAAGATGAAGATCCCAAGCGGCACGAACACGACGCCCATGACCAACAGTACCCGAATGCTCTCCCACAGCTCCGCGAGTCCCGCGCCTTCGAGCAGGGCGTCCCGGGTACCCTCGAGGGCGTAGGTAACGGGAGAGAAGACGGCGACGGCCTGCATCCACTCTGGCAGGACGCTTATCTCATAGTACACACCCGAGACGAGCAGCAGCACGGACGAGACTATGTAGCTGACCTGCTGGCCCTTCTCCGGAGAGAGGAGCGGCAGCACGGCGGCGACGATGCCGAACCCGACGAGCGAGACGCTGGCGACAGTGAGCACGAGCAGGGCGCCCCCGTAGTTCGCCCGCGAGAGGTCGAGGTCGAAGAACAGGTAGCAGACCCCGAGCGTCAGCGCCGTCTGCAGGATACCGTAGACGACGGCATAGAAACCCATCCCTAGCAGGTGCGTGACCCGGCTCGACGGGCTCATGAACGTGTACTCGATGGTGCCTTCCCAGCGCTCCCAGCTCACCGTCTCGGAGAGCACGTCGAAGAGCACGGACATGTAGTTCCAGAGCAGGGCGCCTACGAGCAGGAACGTCATAAACTCCTTGGCGTCCCGCGCGCCGAATTCGCCCGCGCCGGCGCCGATGAACGTGATCGCCATGGCGTTCATCGTCACGTAGACGAGCCAGACCACCTCCCACATGAAGTACCGCTTGGTCAGGAAGTAATTCCGCTGTACGTACCCCCAGACGGCCACCATTTCGGTCAGCCAGAGGGGCTTTACCGTGCCTCTCATCTCTTACTCCTTCTCCGCGCTGGCCTCTTCGACCGAGAAGCCGGTCGCGGCCATGAACGTCTCTTCGAGGTCCGGTACGCGGCCGTTGGTCGCGTAACGACGCTTCAGCTCGTCGGGCTTCTCCAGGGCGAGTATCTTCCCGTCCACCATGATGCCGACGCGGTCGCAGAGCTCCTCGGCCTCGCCCATGTCGTGCGTACACAGCAGGATCGAGGAGTCGTGGGCGGTCCTTATCTTGCGGATAAACGCCTGCACGTCCTTCTTGCTCCTGGGGTCGAGGCCGGTGGTCGGCTCGTCGAGGAGCATCAAGACGGGGCTGGTGAGCAGGGCCCTTGCGAGCGCTATCTTCTGCTGCATCCCACGGCTCAGGTGCTCCATCGGCTCGGTGGCACGCTTCCGGTCGAAGCCAATGTTGTCCAGGATCTCCCCGATCCGGGGCCTCGCCTCCCGGCTCGTCACGCCGTAGAGCTTGGAGCCGTAGAGCAGGTTCTCCATCGCCGAGAGCTTCTTGAAGAAGCTCGCCTCGACGCTGACCCGGTTCATCATCCGCTGCACCTGCTTGGGGTGGCGCACGGCGTCCACCCCGAAGACCTCGACCTCGCCGGCGTCGGGCAGGACGAGGGTCGAGAGCACCCGCACGAGCGTGCTCTTCCCGCTACCGTTGGGCCCGAGGATACCGACAACCTCCCCCTTGCCCACGGAGAGCGAGATCCCATCCAGCGCCCGCACCACCTCCCCCCGGCGCTTCTTGAAACTCTTGTCCACGTTCTTTAGCTCTAGTGCCTTCATCGTTGAAGGTCCCTCCTCTTTGGCGCTGCCAGCCGTCAGCGATCAGCCCCTCTTCTTGCTAGAAGCTGACCACTGATGGCTCTGCCGATGGGCCCTGCCTGCCAGCGACTACGGCCGCCTGGCTTCGAGCCTCTCCCAGACCACGCGCCACGTCTCCTCACGCTCGGCGGCGACGGCCAGTAGGAAGAGCCGGCGGGCCAGCCGCGCCCGCAGCGACAGCCTGTTCGTGGGCCGCGCGTACCGTTGTCGCTCGGCCACCTTATCGGCGAACTCCTGTTCCCTGAGCGTGCGGTCCTGCGCTGCGTGAAAATCCCCGTACATCTCTTTCTCCTCTTCTCGTCTCTTCCGTCGCGTCCGTACCTCGGGTGACACCCGTTTCGGGATCTGAGTCGGAGACCATAGCCCTGCCCCGTGGCGCAAAGCTTGAGGCCCCCGGTCCGTCTAATCCGGGGGCCTCGTTGAGAAATCTGTTTGAGCTAGATGCTCAAGTTCTCATCGTGACCGCGCGGACCTTGGGACGCACCTCTCCCCAGAACATCCCAATCGCTATGTTCGTAAGGTGGATGTGCATCAAAGCCTCGGTCCTTTCACGACAACAACAGCAAAAGTACTCTAGCGTCGTCTCTGGAGCTTGTCAACAGTGTTGCGCGATTTTTAAGAAAAGTTACGACAATTTACGTAGAGGGTAGGAACCGGCCCCCGCCCGTGTTCTCGATCCCGGCGCCGCGGTTGCCCCCGGGGACGCGTGTTAGAGGGTCAATCGGCGCCCTCTCCGATGTTGCGAAGGACGGCAGCGGGGGCCGTACGCACGACGCGGACGACGGCCGGGAGGGCGACGAGCAGCGAGGAGACGAGGGCGCAGAAGACCAGGAGCGCGAGCCGCGCCCAGGGGACGGCGAAGGCCGCGTCCCCGTCCCCGAAGGCCGAGGAGCCTGCGACAAGCCCGTAGCTCGTGACAAGTGCCAAGGCGGCCCCGATCAACACGCCCCCGAGCGCCACGAGCCCCGACTCGGCGAGCAGGGCCCACCGCGCCACAGAGGCCGGGGCACCCAGGGCGCGCAGCAACCCGAGCGCCAGGTACCCTTCTATGAGGTCGAAAAAGGCCTCCTGGCCGCGCAGCACCTCCCGCACCACCGCCTCGAAAGGCCGCGCTTCGAGGCCACTCCGCAAAAAATCGAGCTGGAGCTTTTCGGCCACGACCCCGGGGTCGGAGCCGGCCGCGGTCTGCGCGTAGTACCGGTTGACGACGGGATTCTCCACGAAGCCGGCGAGGGACTCCCTGGAGACCATCACCCCAGAGAAGGCCGCGCCGGCGGCGGACAGCGCCACTACCCTCCGGGTTACCGTCGTGTTCGTCCCCGGGGCCCGGACCTGTATGTCGTCTCCCACCCGTGCGTTGTCCTCCGGGGGACCGCCGCCGCTCTCCAGAAAGGCGACGTCGGCTATCGCCAGGCCCGCATCCGCGTGCACCGCCCTCCACACGGCGGCCTCGTTCGGGTATTCCGCCCGGTCGAAGCTCTCCAGGGCCGGGGGACCACCTTCTAGAAAATCGTCGCCGAAGCCAGAGATGGCCCAGTCCTCGAAGGTGCCCGTCCCGCCGACCCGGAAGCCGGCCACGGTCCAGCTCAGGGCCGCGGCCTCCCGAACGCCCCCGGCGGCCTCCAGCCTCTCGGTATCCACGGGTCCGGCGGAGCCCGTCGTGACGAGCAGGTCGTACCCGCCACCCTCGTCGTCCGCGAGCTTCCCGACCTCGCCCGAGAACACGCCGGAGAGCACGGAAGAGAACACGAGGGTAAAGACGATGAGGGCGTACGCGAGGAGCGTTACCCCGGTACGAAAACGACGCTCGAAAGGATAAATCAACGCAAGCCTGAGCGCGAGGCCGGGTCCGCCCCCCACACCCCGCAGCAGGGAACCTAGCCGCGCCCCGTGGCGCACCGCGAGCACGACGGCCGCGGGCGCCAGCACGAGCCCCTGCGCGACGAACAGCCCGGCGTCGTCGCCGTCCAGGTCCAACAAACCGAAGGCGAGCACCGCCCAGGCCATCGCGGCGATGGCCACGCCGTCAACCGAGATCCAGGCCGGCACGCCCCCGCCAGGCGTTCGGCGGGCGGACGCCTCCAGGTACGCCGCCATGCAAGGCATCATCCCGCAGGGGAAGACCAGGCTCCCGAGGTCGTTTCCTGTGGCCACGGAGAGCACGGAGGCGGCAAGGGCGGCGAGGAAGCCGAGAAGGCTCACCGCGACTGTCCAGGGTCGTGGGATTCGGGGTTCGCGCCTCGCGAAGGGACCCCGGATCGTCTCGACCACCGTCATTCTGGAAACCCAGGCACCCGTCCCCACCACGACGGCGAGGGAGACCAGCAGGCCGGCAAGGAAACCCATGAGTAGCGTCGAGGGCTCGAAGTCGAACCTCCTGGCCTCCACGCTCCCCCTCGTGGCGGAGGAGAAGATGTCGCCCGCAAGGTACACGGCGAGCGCGCAGATCCCCACCCCGGCAGCGGCGCCCGCCGCGGCGGCTACGGCGGCATAGGCCCCTCCCTCGAGCACGAGGGCACCGGCCAGGTC
>JACDFX010000253.1 GCA_013815575.1 Rubrobacter sp. | reverse complement strand
GGCGAGGCCCCGACGGTGACGGACGCGAACGTGGTCCTCCACCGCATCCCCCCCGGCGTCGCCCTCGGCGGCACGCTGGAGATGGACGAAGAGGCGGCCCGAAGGGCCGTGCAGACGGTGGCGGAGCCGCTGAACATGAGCGTGGAAGAGGCCGCTGAGGCGATACTCGAGATCGTCAACGAGAACATGCACGCGGCCTTACGAGTCGTGAGCGTCGAGCGGGGGCACGACCCGCGGGAGTTCGGGCTGGTCGCGTTCGGCGGGGCGGGCCCGATGCACGCCTGCTCCCTGGGCCGGCTTATTCGCTCGCACCCAGTGGTCGTCCCCCCGACGCCCGGGGTTATGAGCGCCTTCGGCTTCCTCTCCTCGGATATCCAGAACGAGTTCCCCGAGACGTACCTGCGCACCGCCGAGGAGACGCCCGCCTCCGAGCTAAAGACAGCCGTCGAGGGTCTGATCTCCCAGGCCGACGAGTGGCTCGACGGTGAGGGGGTGGATGAGGACCAGAAGCGGTTCGATCTGTACGCGGACTGCCGCTACTACCTGCAGAACATCCAGATCCCCTGCCGCTTCGAATTGGACGAGCTCCAGGGTGAAGACAGCGCGTTCCTGCGCGAGCGGTTCGAGGAGGCTCACAGCCAAAGGTACAACTTCGAGCTGCCTGACTCGCCGCTGGAAATAGCCACCGTGCGAGTCATAGGGCGCGGCACCATCAAAGGCGTGACGCTCTCGGAGAGCGAGGGCGTCAGCGGGGATGATGTCTCGGATGCCGTAATGCGGACGGAGCAGGCGTATTTTGGCGGTTGGGTTGAGACGCCGCTACTGGACCGTAACAAGCTCAGGCCGGGTAACGAAATCGTCGGCCCCGCCGTCGTGGTGCAGGACGATACGACGACCGTGATCGAGCCGGGCTACAGGGGAGCCGTGGACCGTTTCGGGAACATCCTGATCGAGAGAGGGTAGAGAGATGGTGCTGCAAGAGGGAGCGCTCCCGGACTTCGTCCGCGAGCACGACATAGACCACGTTACGCTCGACATTATCGAGAACGCGCTCAAGAACATCCGCCACGAGATGGACCGCGTCCTCGTCACCACAGCCGTCAGCCCCGTCATCCGCGAGCAGGCCGACGAGTTCCCCATGATCGCGGACAAAAAAGGACGCATGATCGTAGGCCAGTTCGGCAGCGCCGTGGATACTGTTCTGGACAACTCTCCGTATAAGCTCGAAGACCTCAAAGAAGGCGACGTCATAGCGCTCAACGACCCGTACATGATGGAGGGGAGCACGTCGCACCTGCCTGACATCCTGCTGGTGCGTCCGATCTTCCACTCAGACGAGCACATAGGGTACGCCCTGCAGTGGGGCAACCTCATGGACGTGGGCGGCTCCACGGCGGGCTCTATTCCCATCGACGCGCGCTCTATCTTCGAGGAGGGCGTCCGCATGCCCCCCGTCAAGCTCTACGACGGTGGGAAGCTCAACGACGAGGTCCTCCGCTTCTTCTGCCACAACTCCCGTACCCCGCGCGAGACCCGCGCGGACGTCATGGCCATAGCAGCCGGTACCGCCACAGGAGCCCAGCGGGTCAAGGACATCTGCGACCGCTTTGGCAAAGACACTTACCTTGAGGCGTGCGACGCGTTGCTGGCACGGACGCGGACGAGCATTATCGGCCTGATCCGGCAGCTCATCCCCGAGGGCCAGCGCTTCGAGTTCGAGGATTACACCGATGACGACGGTCTCGGTAACGGCCCCATAAAGCTAAAGCTCGCGATGTGGCGCGAGGGCGACGCACTGCACCTAGACTGGGCCGGCACCGACGATCAGGTCCCGGGGCCTGTGAACTTCCTCCTCAACAAGGAGATGTTCCAGATGTTCGCCGGGGTCTTCCTTATATCGGCCGTCGATCCAACCATCCTCTTCAACGACGGCTACGCTGACGTGATCCACGTGAGCATCCCGGAAGGTTCCGTCCTCCGTCCAAAGGCCCCCGCGCCCCTCTCCAACCGCCTCGTCGTGATGGCCCGGCTCTTTGACGTGCTCGGGGCGGTGTACGCGAAGGCGATCGGCTTCAACGTCTCCGGTTCCTATGGGACGAGCCCGAACTTCGTCTACTCTGGGGTCAAGAAGAGCGGTGAGCCGTTCCAGACAATGGAGATCCTGTACGGAGGAATCCCCGCCATCCCCGGCAAGGATGGGCTGGACGGGCATTCGTGGTGGCCCGAATTCATGGCCGTCCCGGCCGAGTACATGGAGACTTATTACCCGATGCTCGTGGACGAATACTCCGTACGTCCCGACTCCTGCGGCGCGGGCCAGTTCCGCGGCGGCTGCGGCATAAAGAAGGTCTATCGGTTCCTCGCGGACGGTGCGATCACCTACCAGGACGACCGGGCCGTCACCTTCCCCTACGGCGTCGCCGGAGGAAAACCCGGTGCCCCCTCTAAAAAGACCCTCGTCCGCACGAACGGCGAGACGGTCGAGATGCCGTCCAAGGTGCGTGACGTGCCCGTCTACGAGGGTGACCGCCTCCTCTTCGAGACGGCCGGCGCCGGCGGTGTGGGCGATCCGCTGGAGCGAGACCCCGACGCCGTCGCCAAGGACGTTCGCTGGAGTCTCGTAAGCCGCGAGTCGGCCGAACGGGAATACGGCGTGGTCCTCGGAGACGACGGCCCCGTGGATGTGGCGGCGACCGACACGATGCGGGAGGAGATCAGGGACGGACGCGGCGACCTCCTCGGTTTCGACCACGGCGACCTGCCACCGCTCGAAGAGCAGCGCCGCGCCATAGCCGAGACCCGCCGCGAGTTCAACGAGTGGCTCTCCGGCGAGCTCGGCGCCGCTAGAGACGGAAGGCGATGACCGGTGCCCACATCGAGGGCTTCGGCGCGAGGGGCGGCTCGGGTAGCCGCCCCGCCCTCGTCGTCGTGGACATGACCCTAGGCTTCACCGACCCCGAATCTCCCCTGGCCTGCGACCTCGAAGGACCGATACAGAACATAGTGAAGCTCCTCGCTGCCGCCCGCGAGGCCGAGATCCCAATCGTATTCACAACCGTCGCCTACAAGGAGTCTGACAGGCTCACCGCCGCCGCCTTTATAGACAAGGTTCCCGCGCTTCTCACGCTCGAAGCCGGAACTCGCTGGGCCGAAATAGACCCCCGCATAGCCCCCCGCGTCTCCGAGCCCGTCCTCAATAAGCTCTTCGCCTCAGGCTTCTTCGGCACCCCGCTCGGAGCGCTTCTCACCGCCGCCAGCGTGGACACCCTCGTCGTCACCGGCGCTTCGACCTCGGGCTGTGTCCGCGCCACCGCCGTAGACGCCCTCCAGTACGGCTTCCGGCCCGTCGTCCCACGCGAGGCCGTCGGCGACCGCAACCCCGACGCCCACGAGGCAAACCTCTACGATATCGACGCCAAGTACGGTGATGTGGTCACCGTCGAAGAAACGCTAGAGTACCTAGAGACAGGTTGATTCCGAGCACGCTCCTTATAGAATGCTTCTTGGGATTGAGTATGTTGAAGAAAAGTTACCTTTAGAACTGTAGATGCGTTTCTACAATCGTGATGTCTTGATGCTGACCTAGTCCTTCGGGTAGAGCCAGAAGGAGAAGAGGCGGGTCATGCGCGGCATGATGACGTAGGTCATGAGCGTGACCATGGTGAGCGTGAAGAGCAGGGTTCGTAGCACCGTCGGCAGCAGGTTCAGGAGCGGGCCGAAGAGAGTGAATATGATCAGGACGGTCGGGAAGACCGCGAGCCAGGTGACGAGGGCCATCTTGTAGCGCGGCGGGGCGGGCTCGCCGGCCCTGGACGGCAGGGTGAACCAGGTCTCCAACCCCGTGAGCCTGTGGACCGTCTGCTCCCGGACGAGGGGTTCGGCCCTATCGAGCCACCGGCGGCGCTCGTCTGACTCCTCCCAGCGCTTGAGGTTGCTGGTGTGGTCGAAGCGGTAGATGATGCGGTACTCGTCGTCCTCCGAGTTGTTCGGACGGAGCACGTCGGAGCCGAGGTAGCCGGGGAACTCTTTGACGGCCGCGAGGATGCCGGAGGTCCAATCCTCGAACTCCCCTTCCCGCCCCGGTTCGATCCGGCGCGACGCAACCCCCGTCGCGGGAGGATCTTTGCGACGCTGGTCCTCTGAGCTTTCGACGAACTCTTCCATCAGGGCTGCTCCGCGGGTTCGTTGGACAGCCGCAATTAAACCCCGCGGCACGCCACATGGCTACCCGCCGGCAGTAAACAACGGCTTCTACACGTAGGGATGGGCGCCGCCGCCCGTGTACGCCCGGTAG
>JACDFX010000252.1 GCA_013815575.1 Rubrobacter sp. | reverse complement strand
GGTCCATGGATGCGTGCCAGTTGCTCTTCGCTGGTGGCGGCCTGGAGGGGTGCCGGGTCTCGGTTATCAAGCACGGCGCTGGGGTAGTAGCCTGAGAGGGTATAGGGATACTGGAGGAAGAGAGCACATGAAGCTAGGGGAAATCGCGGCGGCCTTTGGCAAGGGTCTGTTCGCTGGCGTCGCCGGTACGGCGGCGATGACGATCTCCAGCACGCTGGAGGCGAAGCTGCGGGGACGGGGCGCGAGCACGGCCCCGGCGCAGGCGGCGGCAAAGGTGCTCGGCGTCGAGCCCATAGACGAGGAGGCGATGGCGCGCTTCTCGAACATCGTTCACTGGGGATACGGCACAGCCTGGGGCGGCGTCCGGGGGCTCCTGACGGCGGCCGGTCTTTCAGGACCGGCGTCCACCGCCGCCCACCTCGGTCTCCTCTGGGGCTCCGAGCAGGTGATGCTCCCTGCCCTCGAGGTCGCGCCGCCGCTCCCGGAGATGGGGCTGAAGGAGGCCAGCGTAGACGCGCTGCACCACTTCGTGTACGCGGTCGCCACGGGGATAACCTACTCCCTGCTCGACCGCTAGTCCGGGCGAAGAGAACGCAACACCAAGGAGGTAAGCGATGCTCTCGGGAAGAAAGGGGACGGTATGCCTGAGGTGGTGGTAGTCACCGGCGCCTCGTCCGGCGTCGGACGCGCCGTGGTCCGGGAGTTCGCCCGGCAGAGCCCCGGGGTCCGGATCGGGCTTCTGGCCCGCAACGAAGACGGGCTGGAGGGCGCACGTAGGGAGGTCGAGGCGGCCGGCGGGGAGGCGCTGGCGCTGCCCACCGACGTGGCTGACGCCGGGGCGGTCGAGGACGCTGCGAGGAGGGTCGAGGAGGAGTTCGGACCCGTGGAGGTGTGGGTAAACAACGCCATGGCGTCGATCTTCGCCCCCCTCAGGGAGATCACGCCGCAAGAGTTCCGGCGGGCGACCGAGGTAACCTACCTTGGCAGCGTCTACGGGACCATGGCAGCCTTGAGGAGGATGCTGCCGCGCGACAGGGGCACGATCGTTCAGGTCGGTTCGGCCCTCTCCTACCGGGCCATCCCCCTGCAGGCGGCGTACTGCGGGGCCAAGCACGCCGAGAGGGGCTTCACCGACTCGGTGCGCACGGAGTTGATGCACGAGGGTTCCAACGTGCGCATCACGATGGTTCAGCTCCCCGCCCTCAACACCCCGCAGTTCGGGGTGAGCCGTAACCGCATGCCCAAACACCCGCAACCGGTGCCACCCATCTACCAGCCCGAGGTGGCCGCCGAGGCGATCTACTGGGCGGCGCACCACAACAGGCGAGAGGTCTTCGTGGGCACCTCCTCGGTGCTGACCATACTCGGCAACAAGGTCGCCCCCTGGTTCGGCGACCGCTATCTGGCACGCACCGGCTACGGGGGCCAGCAGACCGACGAACCCGCTGACCCCGACCGCCCGGACAACCTCTTCGAGCCCGTCGCCGGGGACCACGGGGCGCACGGGATCTTCGAAGACCAGGCGCACGCAAGGAGCCCGCAACTGTGGGCTACCAAGAACCGCGCGTGGCTGGCCCTCGCCGGGGCGGGCCTGGCCGGAGCCGTTAGCGCTGTCCTACTCAAACGCTAGGAGAGGATATCTTTGAAACCGGAAGATCCGAGCCGGCAGCTCCGTGAAAGAGACGCCCGGATACCGCCCGCGCTGGCGAACAAGGCCGCGTTCGACACGGCCCGGGCGGACAAACCTGGCGTGGGCCAGTGGAAGGAGCACCGGACATTCTGCTTCTGGTGCCTGCCCGCCGCCGGCTCCATCTTTGCCATGGGTCTCTCGTGGCCCCGGAAACACGCGACGCCCCGCACCAATTTGCTGCCTAGAGGACTTCGAGAGGAGATAGGGAATGTCCGAAACCTCGATAGGTGATTACGCCCTCTTATCTGATTGTCAGTCGGCTGCCCTGGTGAAACGGGACGGCACCGTAGAGTGGTACTGCCCGGCGCGGTTCGACTCGCCCTCGGTTTTCGCGCGCGTGCTGGACACAGACGGCGGCCACTGGTCCATCCGGCCCGTCGGAGAGTTCGAGGTCGAGCGTGCCTACCTGGACGATACCATGGTCCTGCAAACGATATTCCATACCGCCCAGGGCCGGGTGGCTCTAACGGACGCCCTGGCGTTGGAGAGCGGCGCGCGGGGACACGACATCGGTATGCGAGTCCCCCACGTCTTGTTACGAAGGGCCGAGGGGATCGAGGGCGAGATAGAGTTGGAGGTCGAGTTCTCTCCCCGCCTGGAGTACGGTCTCACCACCCCACTCATGGCGCCGACGGATACCGGAGTCTCGGCTCGTGGAGGTCCCATCGAGCTTCACCTGGTCACCGATTACCCTCTAGAGATCGACGGTTTCAAGGCTACTGCCCGGCTTACGTTGCAGGCCGATGAAGCATTGGACTTCGCGCTGGTCTACCGGCGGGCGTTCGGAGACGAGAGCAGCGTCATACCCGACCTGAAGGTTGAGGCGGAGCTGGAGGACACCGGCGAAGGGTGGAGGTCCTGGTCGGAGCTGCACCGCGGTTACGAGGGGCCGTATGTGGATCAGGTCCGGCGCAGCGCCCTGGTGCTGCAGGCGCTGACCTACCAACCGACGGGCGCCGTGACGGCCGCGGCAACCTCCTCCCTGCCCGAGACGTGTGGGGCCGGGGACAACTGGGATTACCGCTACGCCTGGTTGCGGGATCTGAGCCTGACCCTGCGGGCGCTGTGGGTTGCGGCCTGCCCCGACGAGGCCCAGCGGTTCTTTCACTGGGTAGACCGCGCGGTCGGCGCGCATTCGACCGACGTTCAGCAGCAGGTGCAGATCATGTACGGCGTCGAGGGCGAACGGGACCTGACCGAGCACTCGCTGGAGCACCTGCGAGGCTTCCGCGACAGCCGCCCGGTGCGGGTAGGGAACGACGCCTGGTCCCAGAAGCAACTCGATGTTCTCGGGGAGGTCGTCGACGCCGCCCACCTGCTTCGGGACCAACTGGGCGATGAGTTCGACGATGCCACAGCGCGCCTCGTCTCAGGTTTCGCCGATAAAGCGGCGGAGAGCTGGCAAGAGTCGGACACCGGGATGTGGGAGGCCAGGGACGAGGAGCGGCCCTACCTCTCCTCGAAGGTGATGTGCTGGGTGGCCCTCAACCGCGCGATAGATCTCGCCCCACGTCTCGGCGAGCGCGCCAACGTAGAGACCTGGAAGTCCGCCCGCCAGGAGGTTCGGGAGACCATCCTGAAGCGCGGGTGGAGCGAAGAGGCCGGAGCCTACACGGGCGCTTTCGGCTCCGATCAGCTCGATGCTTCGGTCCTCCTGATGCCTCTCGTAGATTTCCTACCGGCCACCGATCCCCGCATGTGGGCGACCATCGAGACCATCGAGCGCGAACTGGCGGGAGACGGTCTCGTTCACCGCTGGGACGGAGACGACAACGGTTTCCTCATCTGCACCTACTGGCTCGTGGAGTGCCTGGCCCGCGCCGGGGAGACCGGACGGGCCGTCGCGCTCTTCGAACGGACTACCTCATACGCCAGCGATCTTGGGCTGCTCGCCGAAGAGGCCGACGCGGCGACAGGAGAACTGTGGGGCAACTTCCCTCAGGCCTTCTCGCACGTGGGGCTAATCAACGCCGCCTACAGCCTCGACCGGGCACCCGGCGACCGCACCTAGAGAAGAAGGAATCTTGACCGGCGCCGTGGAAGCGGACATATTCTTCGGTTTCACGGCCATCCCCGGAAAAAGGTACCTGCTCCTCAGGCCAAACACTCCGTCAAGCTTCGAACTCGTGCAAAATGGGCGACGTTCGACGTTCCGTAACATCCGGTAGGAGAGAGAACATGGCGAGAGGAGATCATAGATGAAAGCGGTAGCGGTCTTTCCCGGCAAGCCCGACAGCATGCACCTCGCGGATCTACCGGAGCCTCGCGTCGAGGACATACCGGACGGGCGCGGCATTTTGGTGGAGGTCTTGCGGGTCGGGGTGGATGGGACGGACAAGGAGATCAACGACGCCGAGTACGGGGCGGCGCCTGAGGGCTACGACTTCCTGGTGACGGGCCACGAGTCCTTTGGGCGCGTGCTCGAGGTCGGTGCGAACGTCCGAGATGTCGAACCCGGGGACTACGTGGTCGCAACGGTGCGGCGTCCAGGGGGCAGCATCTACGACCGGATCGGCCTCTCCGACATGACCACCGACGAGACGTACCGCGAGCGCGGCATCAACCTGCTGCACGGCTACTTGACCGAGCGCTACGTGGACGATGCGGAGT
>JACDFX010000251.1 GCA_013815575.1 Rubrobacter sp. | reverse complement strand
CCCCTGCGCGAAGAGCCCGTCGAGCTGCGGGCGACGACCCGCGCCCTTCTTGAGGAGTCACCCGAGGAGGGCTCGCGCCTCATCGGCGAGGCGGCCTTTGTAGCCGACCTTCTCTGGGAGGACTGGGGGGGGACCCTCGAACCGGGGGGCATGGGCCACGACCGTTTCATAGAAATCTCGCGCGGCTACGCCGACGAGCTCAGGCTCTGGGTGGTCGGAGAACGTCCCTGGGACCACTGCGCGGCCGGGCTGGCCGGCCGCGTCCAACGCAGGCTACCGGCCCCCGAGGCCATCAACGCGGAGGTATAAGACGTGACGACAGGCACCACGGTACAAGAGATGATCTCCCCCCACGGCGGAGAACTAATAGACCGACGGGCCCCCGAGGGTGAGCGCGACGGTCTACTCCGGAAGGCCGAGGGCCTGGGCAAAGTAACGCTAGAGCCGCGGGCGCTCTCTGACCTGGAGATGATCTCCACGGGCGTCTTCTCACCGCTTACGGGCTTTATGACCCGGGCTGACTACGATTCCGTGGTCGAGACGATGCATCTGAAGAACGGCTTTGTCTGGAGCCTCCCGATCACCCTCTCCGTGGACGCCGCCGAGGCGGGCTCCATCAACGAGGGAGACGAGGTCTCCCTCGCCAACGGCGAAGGCCGCGTCCTCGCCACGATGCTCGTCGAGGACAAGTTCTCCTACGACAAGGAGCGCGAGGCCCGCGAGGTCTTCGGCACGACCAACGACGAGCATCCCGGTGTCGCGGCCGTCTACCGCCAGAACGACACCCTGATCGGGGGCGAGGTCACCCTCCTGGTGGACGACCCGAACCCGAAGCCCTTCCCCCAGTACCACTACGAGCCGCGCGAGCTGCGCAAGATCTTCACCGAGAAGGGCTGGAAGCGCGTCGTCGGCTTCCAGACCCGCAACCCCGTCCACCGCTCCCACGAGTACATACAGAAGAGCGCCCTTGAGATCGTGGACGGACTGCTCCTCAATCCGCTGGTCGGCGAGACCCGCTCGGAGGATATCCCGGCGGACGTCAGGATGCGTTCCTACGAGGTCATCCTGGAGAAGTACTATCCGAAGGACCGTACCCTCCTCGGCGTCTTCCCGGCGGCCATGCGCTACGGCGGCCCCAGGGAGGCTATCTTCCACGCCGTCTGCCGCAAGAACTACGGCTGCACCCACTTCATCGTCGGGCGCGACCACGCGGGGCCCGGCAAGGACTCCAGCGGCAAACCGTTCTACGGCGACTACGACGCGCAGCACATCTTCGACGAGTTCGAGGACGGGGAGATCGGGCTCACGCCCCTCTTCTTCGAGCACTCCTTTTTCTGCCTGACCTGCCAGGGCATGGGAACCACCAAGACCTGCCCCCACGGCAAGGAGAACCACGTCTTCGTCTCGGGCACCAAAGTCCGCGAGATGCTCTCCAAGGGCGAGTACCCGCCCCCGGAGTTCTCCCGCCCCGAGGTCATCGAAGTCCTCATGAAGGGCCAGAAGACCTCCTAGAAGAATCTTTAACTTTTGTTAAACTGCATGCGGTAGTAACAGCAAGCAACTAAAAGCAACTGAAAGTAAAGGAGAGGCGAGGATGGAGAACGGGACGAGGCGTGGCGGATTCACACTGTGGTTCACCGGGTTGTCCGGGGCCGGCAAGACGACGATCGCGGAGATCGTGGAGCACGAGCTCCGGATGCGGCACGGCAAGATCGAGGTTCTGGACGGGGACATCGTGCGGACGAACCTCTCCAAGGGGCTCGGCTTCAGCCGCGAGGACCGGGACACGAACGTCCTGAGGATTGGCTTCGTGGCGGATCTCCTGACGCGCAACAACGTTGGTGTGATCGTCTCCGCCATCTCTCCGTTCAAGGAGGTTCGGGACCAGGTCAGGCGCAACGTGGGCGAGGGCTTCATAGAGGTCTTCGTGGACGCGCCGCTCGACGTGTGCGCTGATCGGGACGTCAAGGGTCTCTACGCGAAGGCCTTCAGCGGTGAGATCCCGCAGTTCACCGGCGTTTCGGACCCGTACGAGGCGCCCGTCAGCCCCGAGCTGCACATAAAGACCAACGAAGAAGAGCCGGCCGAGAGCGCCGCCAGGGTCGTGAGGTATCTCGAGGAGCAGGGATTCCTCCAGCCCGTTCCGGAGTTCAACCGGGTCTAGGGCATGTTCGACGCCACCCCCACCCTCTTCGGCCTGCTGGTCGGTTTCCTGGTAGGCCTCACGGGGGTGGGTGGCGGTTCTCTGATGACGCCTTTTCTGGTCGTCGGGATGGGCGTATCGCCCGCCACGGCGATCGGGACAGACATGGTCTTCGCCACGATCACGAAGTTTACCGGCTCGGTTCAGCACTACCGCCAGCGGTCGGTGAACCTGGAGGTCGCCCTGTTCTTGGGCCTCGGAAGCATCCCGGCTGGTTTGCTCGGGGTGGCGAGCCTGGAGTGGATGGAAGGCACTTTCGACCCTGCGCGGCTAGAAGCCATCATGATCAACGTCATAGCCTGCACGCTCGTGCTGGTCGGCGCGTCTTTGATCTACCGCAACTACTTCATGCCGAACCGGAATGCCAGCCCCAAACCGCACGTCTGGGACGGCAAGGGTAAGATGAGCACCCGGCGCCGGGCCTACACGGTCGTCTTCGGGGCCTTCGGCGGCTACCTCGTCGGCCTGACCTCCATAGGGTCGGGTAGCGTGATGGCCGTGATCCTGCTCCTCCTCTACCCCCTGGCACCGGCCATCGTCGTCGGCACGGACATCGCCCACGCCACGGTCCTCTCCCTGGTCGTCGGCCTCGCCCACATGACCCAGGGCAACGTGGACTTCGGCCTTGCAGGCTCGCTGCTTCTGGGCGGCATCCCCGGCGTCCTCGTCGGCAGCCGCATCGCACCCAGGCTCCCGGGCAAACCCCTCAAGACGGTCCTCGCCATCATGCTCATCTTCGTCGGTTTCCGGCTGCTCCTCTCGTAGAAAACGTGAAAGGTTATTCCGCGTTTCCACGCCTCCGGCCTGCGGAGGTCGGCCACTTCGAGATCATGATGCCTCTACGCGAACACTCCTCAAGTATGTTGCCAGCCGTGCCTAGATAGGCGTCAGCTCGTGATCTCGGCCGGCCCGTTCTTCGGCGTCATCGGTTCGGGTTCGACTTTATCTTCCTGGCTATAGACCCGAAGTCACCCGGCATGGCTTACGGAGTAGGCGAAGCCGAGGCGGACCCGCTCGCCGAAGAAATGCTGGACGAAGCACTAGCCGACGAGGCGCTTGCTGATGAGGCGCTTGCTGATGAGGCGCTTGCTGATGAGGCGCTTGCTGATGAGACTTTATTCGCGGAAGCGTCTGCAGAGACGCTTGCGGCGACAATGCCGGTCGGTCCGCCGCTCATCGTGAGCACTACCGGTGCTCCGGGGCGGGAGTCTGTTCCGGCGGATGGCTCGGTCTTCAGGACGGTGCCCGAGTCTTCCCCGCTTGGCTCGGTCCTGATGGCCGCCACGGAGAAGCCGGCCTCGGAGAGGGACCTGGAAGCTTCCTCCAGCGGCCGACCCGCGACATCGGGTATCCCGCCGGGCGGGTCCGGGGTTGTAGAGGTTTGCACGTTCGTCTCCCCTGACGATGCTTCTCTTGATGCAAGGCTTGCGTCTGCCGCCACACCATCTTCGCCCTCCTCCGCGGCGTCCTCCTGTGGGCTAGCCTCTTGCCGCGCGGGTTCCTCGGGTTTCTGCTCGCCCGCGGCCTGTCTGGCGTCTCCTCCGCCGGCGTCTTTGGCGGCGGGGCCATCGGCGGTGTTCTTTGCGTCTTCGGCCAGGGTGGGGAGGAAGAGGGCTAGCAGGAGGCCGAGCAGCAGCGCGGAGAGGAGCGCGAGAACGCCCCGACGCCGCCGGCGTCCGAGCGAGCCGAATCGCGAGGGGCCGTCCTGGGGCGGTACGCGGACGGGGGGAAGAACCTCAGTCGCCTCCGCCTCGCGCACCGGGGCCCGCCCGACGAGAACCGTGCTGGGGATGCCGGCCTGGCCGTCCGCGTGGAGCAGGACCGTATCGTTCGACTCAACCTGGAGGTCTTCGAGAGGTTGCTTGCGGGGCCTGCCGTTTGCGAACAGCAGGTCCTCGACCATGCCGGTGAGGTTGAACATCGCGGATAGCATGAGGCTCTGGCGGGCAAGCACGGTGTGGAGGGCGGGGGGGAGGGCGACCTCGCCCGTGGCGGGCCGCCCCCGCAACTCGCCGCGCAGATCCTCCAAGGTGTCATGGAGGTTGTTGAGACGGCGGTCGAGCTCGCCGGTATCCGGACCGCCGCCCTCGCGGAGTTGCCT
>JACDFX010000250.1:3845-4311 GCA_013815575.1 Rubrobacter sp. | reverse complement strand
GAGGAAGAGGGAGAGGTCTTGTCCCAGTCCCCGGCCGCCGGAGAGTCCGCGGACAGGGAGTCGGAGATGTCGCTCGTGATCGGCGGTGGACCCGCGACCGTCGAGGTGCCCGACCTCAACTACGTGAAGTTCCCTGAGGCCGAGGCAAGGCTCGAAGACCTCGGGCTCGAGGTGGGCGGCAAGAAGATCATCCACGACCACCAGTTCGATTACGAGAAGTACCCTAAGGACGTCGTCCTGAAGCAGGACCCGGCCATCGGCGAAGAGGTGGAAGCCGGCACGAAGATAAACCTCGAAGTCGCCTGCAAATGCGACGCTGGAGACCACGAAGGGGGCTACTAGCGGGGTGCGGTTTCGCCCTCAACAGCGCGGGGTAAAGCCCGGTACATGAGGGTCGTGGTCGTAGGGGCAACCGGAAACGTCGGAACGAGCGTGCTGCGCTCGCTCTCGACGGAGCCGCGGGTCG
>JACDFX010000250.1:0-3835 GCA_013815575.1 Rubrobacter sp. | reverse complement strand
CGTCGCGAAATCCACCGCCGAGGCCGGCGTCCCCGCCTTCCACTACGCCTCCTCGGTCGGTGCGTACTCGCCTGGGCCAAAGGACCGCACCGTGGACGAGAGTTGGCCCACCGGCGGCATCCCGACCTCGTACTACGGCCGCCACAAGGCCGAGGTAGAGCGCAGGCTGGATCGCTTCGAGGAGGAGTCACCCGACGTCAGGGTCGTCAGGATGCGGCCCGGCCTCGTCTTCAAGCGGGAGGCGGCTGAGGGCGTGCGGCGGCTCTTCGCCGGGCCGCTCTTCCCGAGTTTGCTCGCCAACCCGAGCCTCATCAACTTCGTGCCCGAGATAGAGGATCTGCGCTCGCAAGTGGTCCACTCATACGACGTGGGGGAGGCCTTCCGGCTGGCCCTCCTGAACGAGGAGGCGCGGGGGGCTTACAACCTCGCGACGGAGCCGGTGCTGGACGCCAAGGAGATCGGACGGATACTAAACGCCCGTCCGGTGCCCTTCCCGGCGCGGCTGGCCCGGGCCGGGGCCGACCTCTCGTGGCGGTTCAGGCTGCAGCCGGTGCCGCCCGGGTGGCTGGACCTCTCGCGGCAGGTCCCGATCATGGACACCCAGAAGGCCCGCACGGGGCTCGGGTGGGCGCCGCGGTTCTCGGCCGACGAGACGTTGTTGGATATGCTGGAGGGCCTGCGGAGTGGTTCCGGCCTCGACACGCCACCGCTCTCGCCGGCGACGGGCGGGCCGTTCCGCATCCGCGAGTTCCTCACGGGAGTAGGAGGTAGGGAGCCCTGAAAGCCGTAGTCTGGCACGGCAAGGAAGACGTCCGGGTGGACAACGTACCCGACCCGATCATCCAGGAGCCGACCGACGCCATAATCCGCGTCACCTCGACCGCAATCTGCGGCTCGGACCTGCACCTCTACTCCAAATTGTCCCCGCTCATGCGCGAGGGGGACATCATCGGGCACGAGCCGATGGGGATAGTCGAGGAGGTGGGCCGGGATGTCGAGCACATCTCGCCCGGCGACCGGGTCGTCATCCCGTTCAACATCTCCTGCGGCCACTGCTATTTCTGCGACCAGGACCTCTACTCCCAGTGCGAGAACACGCGTGACGAGGGCAAGCTCGCGCAGGGCGTCAACCTGCTCGGGCGCGGACGGGGGGCGAGCCTCTTCGGATACACCCACGTCTACGGCGCCGTTCCGGGTGGGCAGGCCGAGTACCTGCGCGTCCCGCAGGCCCACTTCGGCCCCATAAAGGTGCCGGAAGGCCCGCCCGACGAACGTTTCCTGTACCTCTCAGACGTGTTGCCGACGAGCTGGCAGGCCGTCGCGTACGCGGACGTTCCGGAGGGCGGAACTGTCGGGATCTGGGGCCTGGGTCCGATAGGGCAGATCTGTGCCAGGATAGCCCTGCACCAGGGCGCGGGGCGCGTCATTGGGATAGACAACGTCCCCGAACGTCTCGCGATGGCCTCCAGGCACGGGGTCCAGACCGTGGACTTCTCGGCGGTGGAGAACGTGCGGGACGTCATCCTGGACCTCACCGACGGCCGCGGCCTCGACGCCGCCATAGACGCCGTCGGCATGGAGGCCTCGGGCTCCGTCGTCGGCTCCATCCTCCAGACCACCAAGATCCAACTAGACCGGGCGACCGCCCTGCGCGCGGCCATGTCCTCCATCCGGCGGGGCGGTACGTTATCCCTGTCTGGTGTCTACGCGGGGCCCATCCAGGCCTTCCCTCTAGGCGACCTGTTCGACATGCAGATCCAGATCCGGATGGGCCAGGCCAACGTCCGCCAGTGGACCGACGACATCATCCCGCTCCTCACCGAAGACGACGTCCTGAAGGTCGAGGACCTGAAGACGCACACGATGTCCCTGGACGACGCCCCGCACGGCTACGAGATCTTCCAGAAAAAACAGGACGGCGCCATCAAGTGTGTCCTGAAGCCCTAGCGGCGGGGCTGCCCGCGAGTCCGGCGAGGTGATAGAGGCTTGGGGTAGTTGGGGCAGCGCAAGAGGGGGCGGCGCCGCAGGTCGAACCGTTGTCGAGAAAGACCAGGTGCTTGGCCCCCAGGGAACGGTAGTGCTCCACAAACGACTTCACGTAAGCGCGGCCGTCGCGGAGGACTGCGAGGACGATCACCTCGTCCATCCCGTAAGGAACCTCCCCCGGGCCGTGCACGAGCCGCAAGCTGTGGTGCAGGATCCACTTCTGCACCCCTTCGAGGACCGGGTGTCGGGCACGTCCGGCCTGGAAAGGTCGCGGCTGTACGTGTCCATCTGTTGCCCGTTATTCCCGGGGCGTTTCGCGGCCCGATCGTTATGCCGACCCTTCTTACCGAGGCACCACTGTCTGCGGAACGGGGGTCCCGTCGCGGTGGCAATTGTCTTATCTCACGAGCGTTTTGTGAACGTCCGACGCCATCACACCCGACCGGCCCCGTAGGCCGGCGCAACCCCCCAACAACCGACGTTCGCAACGGACATTCTCGCCCGTAGAACCGCCCCCGTAGAACCTGGCGAGCGCTACCCGCGCATCGCCCCGACCGCCTCCCGCCAGAAGGCGTCCCGTTCTCCCGGAACGAACGGAAGGTACAGGGTTACACGGTCCACGAGGCCGGCGTAGCGCTCCTGCAGCGCGGGGCCCAACTCGTCCGGTGCGGCCTCGACGACGAAGGCTTGGAGCATGTCATCGGTGATGAGGGACGGCATCTCGCGCCACTTTTTCTCCCTGGCGAGGGCGCCGAGCCTCTCGCCGACGTCTTCCCAGCCGTGGGCTTCGAGGACCGTGCGGTAGGTGGGGGTGGAGGCGTAGAAGCTTATCTGGGAGCGGACGGACTCGCGCCTCTCCGTGGTCTCCCTCTCGTCCCCGCCGGAGACGACGAAGACGCTCGTCGCGAGCTCCACGTCGTCGGGTGCGCGGTCGGCGGCCCTCGCGCCTTCCGCGATGGCTGGTTCGACCGTCCTCCTCACGTACTCGGGGGAGTGGAAGGGATGGACGTGGAAGCCGTCGCAGAGCTCGCCGGCGAGGCGGGCCAGCCTGGTGTTGACGCCTGCTATGTAGATGGGGATCTCCGGGTGGTCGATGGGCCCGGGGTTGAAGAACGGCGTCATTAGGGTGTGCCGGTAGAACTCGCCCTCGAACTTTAACCGGCCCTCGGTCTGGAAAGATGCCCAGATGGCGCGCAGGGCGAGGATGTACTCGCGCAGCCTGGCGGCGGGCCGGTCGAAGGGCATGGAGAAGCGGCGCTCGACGTGGGCCCTCACCTGGGTGCCGAGGCCGAGGATGAAGCGGCCGTCCGAGAGGTTTTGGAGGTCCCAGGCGGTCTGGGCGGTCTCCATCGGGGAGCGGGAGAAGGCGATGGCGACGGAGGTGCCGAGGTCGATCTTCTCGGTTGCGTTCGCGGCGACGGCCAGGGGGAGGAAGGCGTCGTGCTTGGTCTCGCTGGTCCAGAGGCCGGCGAAGCCGAGGTCCTCGGCGGCGCGGGCGGTACCGTCCAGGTCCTTGAGGTAGTCCCCTTCCGTGCCGAGGCCCGCGTCTACCTTCATCTGCGGCGACCGACGCTAGAATTTTCGCTCAAGTAGCCTGCGCTGGTCGTTTGTCAACACCTGTCGGGGAAGATCCGTCCACTGAAAGCGCTCAAAAAACCATTCCGTAGCGGTCAAGGAGAGATCTGACGCGCCGCCTAACAAATCCTGTGTGTTCACAGACCACTCTCTGCCTACGGTCGATTCAGTAGCCACGTAAGGACGCGAGAAGTCCCGAGCAGGATCAGACACGGACAAGACACGATCCTTCGCGTCGACCACGTGGATAGCGATAGAAACGACATCTCCGAAG
>JACDFX010000249.1 GCA_013815575.1 Rubrobacter sp. | reverse complement strand
TCCGCCCTGACGGCGTCCGCCAGACCGAAGACGGCGATGGGCCCCCGCCCGTCTCCCAGCACGACCGGCGTCTCGCCGGACTTCTCTACATCCGCCAGCGCCAACCCGGCCGGCGCCAGAGAGATATCCCGCTCAGCGAAAAGCCTCGGGCTGCCGACCAGGTACAGCTTGCTTCCGACCCTGCCCTCCGCCCCCCTGCCCGGAAAAGACTTGAAGTCCGCGACCGGGGGTATGGACGCACCTTTGGCCCGCGCCGCCGAGAGGATCGCGTACGCCAGAGGATGCTCGGAGCGCCGTTCAAGCGCCGCCGCCAGGGCCAGTACTTCGTCCTGATCCACCCCGTTCAGCGCCACCATCCTGGAGAGGATTGGACGGCCCTCGGTTAGGGTCCCCGTCTTGTCGAAGGCCAGCGCCTTGAGGCGGCCCGCAGCTTCGAGGGCCGCCCCGCCCTTTATCAGGATGCCCCGCCTGGAGGCGGCGCCTATTCCAGAGATGACCGTGACGGGTGTCGAGATAACGAGCGCGCACGGGCAGGCGATGATAAGCAGCGTCAGCGCCCGGTAGAACCACTCCCCGAAAGACGCGCCGAGTAGCGGCGGCGCCACGGTCAGCAGCACGGCCACCGCCACGACGAGCGGCGTGTAAACGCGCGAGAAGCGGTCCACGAACTGCTCCGCCGGGGCTTTTCTAGCCTGCGCCTCCTCCACCAGGCGGGAGATCCTCTGCAGCGTCGAGTCCCTGGCCCGCTTCGTCGCCCTGACGACCAGCCCGCCCGAACCGTTGAGCGCCCCCGAGTAGACCGCTTCTCCGGGCGACTTCTCGACCGGAACGCTCTCACCCGTCACGGGCGACTCGTCCATCGTGGAGGCGCCCTCGGCCACGACCCCGTCCACGGCCAGACGCTCGCCCGGGCGCACGATCAGGACCTCCCCGACGCCGACCTCCCCGGCCGGCACGACGACCTCCTCATCTCCCCGTCTGACGAGCACCTCGTCGGGGGCGAGACGCACGAGCGCCCGGACGGCCCCGCGCGTCCTGTCCACGGCGTAGGCCTGCAGCGCGTTGCCCGCCGAGAAGAGCACGACCACGGACGCGGCCTCGGCCCACGCCCCGATCACCGCAGCACCGATCGTGGCGGCGCCCATCAGCACGTTCATGTCCAGTTGCCGCGCCCGCAACCCCGCCAGGGCCGCCCGGAAGATTGGAACCCCACCGACCACTATCGAGGCCGCATAGACTCCCGTCACGAGAACCCCGGATGCCCCCGCTACCGTGAGCGCGAGCCCTACCAGGAACAGCAGCGCCGACCCGCCGGTGAGCGCCGCCCGTCGCGTCCGCCAGAAGGGTACGCCCTTCGCCCCTTCGGCCCTGACGACCCGGTAGCCCGCGCCCTCGACGGCCTTCTCGATCTCCTCGACCGGGAGGCCGGGATCGTGCTCGGCGTCCAGCCTGCCGGCCGCGAAGTTGACCGCGGCCCGGCGCACCCCCGGCAACATCACCACCGTCTTCTCCACGGTCGCCGCGCAACTGGCGCAATCCATCCCCTCGACCCGCACCATCGTGCGCCCGACCTCGCCTACCGGCCCTTCGGGCGCCGGAGCGGCCTCCGCCACCGGCGCCTGCCCGAGAACGGGGAGCATCTTCTTCGGCCGGCTCACGCCCCGACCAGCCTCTCGGAGACCACGCCGAGAACCGCGGAGAGCAGCACCTTTCCGCCGTCCGTAAGCTCGTACATGACGAGCTTGCCGTCGCGCCTGGACCGGACGAGGCCGAGGGAGCGGAGGGTTCGCAGGTGGTGGGAGACCAGGCCCTGGGAGCGGCCCGAGATCCAGGCCAGGTCACAAACACACAACTCCCCGCCCTCCCCAAGCGCCGCCGCCAACCTCAACCGCGTCGGATCTGACAACGCCCTCGCCCGCCCCGCCGCCCCGTCGGCCTCGTCATCGCCAAGGAGCTTCTCCCGGATGGACTCCGCCCGCGGGGCGTCGAGGCATAGCAGGTCGCAGCTGTCGTCAGTCATATCAATACCCTAATGATCGTTTGTATGTTGTTAGAAGGATAGCAGATCCCCTCCGGCGTTGACGAGTAAATCTCCGACCCCGTCAGGGTATAATATCCGCATGGAAATTCTCCTTGCCGTTGGGATAGGGGTAGGGCTCGCTTCCGTTGCGGGGGTGAGGGCGTTTCTGCCGCTTCTTCTCGCTCTAGTACTTGCCTCCTTCGGTTACTTCGAGCCGTCAGCTAGTTTCCTGGATGCCATTGGTGGGTGGGAGGGGATAGGCGTCGTGGTTCCCTTCGCGGCGCTGGCGGTCCTGGAGATCGTGTTGGACAAGATCAAAGCCGTGGAGCGAACCTTCAACATCTTGATGGTCCCGGCAAGGGCCATATCCGGGGCATTGCTAGCGGCGGCGCTGGCGCCGGGGGCGGGCCTCATGCTTTGGCTGGTTGTGGGGGGTGTGATCGCGGGCGCCGTGGCCGTGCTCAAGGTCTTGTTGAGGCCGCCGGCGAAAGGTACCTCTTCCGGGGTTTCAACCCCTTTTCTAAGCCTCATCGAAGACTTGGTCGGTTTGATCGGCGGGGCGATTGCGTTCTTCGTGCCTTTCTTACCGGTGCTGCTCGTGGCGTTTCTGTTATTCTTTTTCTCTCGCATCAGGAAGCGGCGGGGGAGGAAGTTTGGGGGCCTCCGCATCCTCGGCGACTAGGGCCGCCGGTTCTCTGGGGAGTGTGCCATGGAGGAACGTGAGATCACCATCGTCAAGGGCGGTCGCCAGACCCCGTTTTCCCGGGGCATCCTGGCCCAGACGCTTGCCCAGGCGGGCGCGGGCCCGGAGATGTCCCACCAGATAGCGAGCGAGGTTCGCGCCGAACTGATGGCCGAGCAGCGCTTCACGGTCGAGGAGGAAGAGGTCCTCGCGCGCGTCAGGGACAAGCTCGTCAAGAAGGACGCCATCGCCGTGGGCAGGTTGGACAAGTGGCGCATCCTGCGCGAGTCGAGTGAGCCCGTGGTTGTTCTGATCGGGGGTGCTACGGGTATTGGGACGAGCACGCTCGCGGCGGACGTGGCCCGGCGGTTGAACATCCAGAGCGTGGTTGGGACGGACTCCATCCGGGAGGTCCTGCGTCACGCCATCAGCCCGGATCTGCTGCCGATCCTGCACAAGAGCTCCTACGAGATCAAGCGCCAGGACATGCGGGTGCCGGTCGAGGAGGAGGACGCGGTGCTCTTCGGTTTTCGGGAGCAGGCGGCAAGGGTCTGCGTCGGGGTGGAGGCCATCGTGGAGCGGGGGCTCAAGGAGGGGACGAACCTCGTCGTCGAGGGGGTTCACCTGGTGCCGGGGATCATACCTGAGCGGTACCTGGATCACCCGAACGTCTGCACGCTCGTGGTCCACCTCTCTGACGAGAACGTGCACCGCTCGAGGTTCTATATTCGGGCCATGGGCACGGCGATGCGCCGGCCGGCCGAGGAGTACATCGCCCACTTCCAGCAGATACGCCAGATCCACGACTACATAGTCGAGAGCGCGGGCCGGGCCGACGTGAACGCGGTCGAGAACCTCTCCATAGAGAACACCTCGGACGAGGTGGTCGAGATCGTCGCGAACCGCGTCTCGGGGATCGCCGAGAGGGCCCAGCGGCGGACCTCCCCGCTGCTGATGGGCGTTGAAACCCCCCGCCACGGCAGCCCGATCTCACAAACCAAAAGCGGTTAGAATACGCGAAAGGCCCACGAGGAGGCAGAGGTGCTGGATAAAGGACGGCTCAGAACGTTCCTGATCGGCGGGGCCGCGGGGCTCCTGGCGGGCGTGCTCCTTGCCCCGCGCAGCGGCAGGGAACTGCGCGGCTCCCTGTCGAACCGGGCCGGGGAGGCCCGAGAACGCGGGCGCGAGTCGTATTTCGAGGCCCAGGAGGGGATGCGCGACCGCGTGGCCGCCTCCCGCGAAGTCCGCCGCCCCCGGCCCGGACCAGAGCCGGAGGAACCCCCCGCGAACACGGCCGCCGCCGGCCCCCACCTGCGGGACGTGTCGAGCGGCGTCGAACCCTCGCAAACAGAAGATTTCAGCGGCGAGGCTTTCAGCGGCGAGGCCGAGAGGTCCGAGGAGCTTCGCAGGAAGGTGCGCGAGACGCGCGAGCGGCTCCGGGACAGGCGCGACCTCGGGCAGGGTCCGGAAGAATGAAGGCCGCGTCCTTCGTGCCGACCGTCGGGGCGATCTCGGCCGACCGGGCCGACGAGGTGCCTGGCCTCGAAGCCGCGATCTCCTTCTGGACCGAGGGCCGCGCCGCGGAGGAATGGCTGCGGGAGATGGAGGG
>JACDFX010000248.1 GCA_013815575.1 Rubrobacter sp. | reverse complement strand
AGCGTCGCACGCTCGGGTTCAGGTCCCAGGGCTTCGATTACCTCTTCGGGTAGTTCCAGGTTCATGATAATGGACGTATTCTAATTCAAGCGTTCTTAGACCGCCCGGTTCCACTGTCAGCCATCTCGAACGTCCACTCTCCACGACCCACTTCACCCCCAACATGTGCAACGCGCTGCCTGCGGCCGTCCCAGCGAGCGTCTACAGGGATCGTAGGTCTAAGGACGCTTGCGCTTTTGAATTTGGAATGGTGAAGTAGGAACATAGCATTTGGCATGATTGACACGGACATCGTGTACACTGTGTCCGTGTAGCAATTGTCGAGAGGGCTGGACGATGAAGAACATAACGTTGAGTGCGGACGAGGGGTTGATCGAGGCTGCTCGTGAGCGGGCGCGGGCCGAGCACACGACCCTGAACGAGCAGTTTCGATTGTGGTTGGCCGCCTATGCGCGACGTGAGCAGCAGGCCGAGAGGGCCATGGCGACTGTTCGGGAGTTGCGTGGCAAGCTCCGTGTCGGACGAAAGTTGACGCGGGACGAGATGAATGAGCGCTGAGTGCTTTATCGACACCAACCTGTTCATTTACCAAATGGAAGCACTGGACGAGCGCAAAGCGACGATAGCGGACCACATCATCCGCAAAGGCATAGAGACCCGCAATGCTTGCATTAGCTTCCAGGTCGTACAGGAATGCCTGAACACCGTGATCCGTAAGGCAGAAATTCCACTCAGTACGGACGAGACGAAGCACTATCTGGACACCGTCCTGGCACCTTTGTTTCGGATACCTGCCAGCCTTTCGCTCTACAATCGCGCGCTCGATATCCAGGCGCGTTACCGTTACGGTTTCTACGACTCGCTCATCGTCGCGGCTGCCCTCGATGCTGGCTGTACCCGGCTCTACACCGAGGACCTGCAGGATGGACAACGCATAGAAGGACTCACCATAGAAGATCCGTTCTCTGAATCGTGAATTTGTAAGTTGACATTCGATAGGAGACGGGCACCATGCGCACCACCATCAACCTGGACGACGAACTGCTAGCAGAAGCCCGGCGCATCACCGGTATAAAAGGACGGACTGCCCTGATCCACGAGGGGCTACGGGCCCTGATAGAACGCGAGAGCGCCCGGCGTCTGGCCCGGCTCGGTGGCAGCGAGGCGCAGTTGCGACCGGTCCCCCGGCGGCGTCCCGAATCGGCGTGATCTTTGTGGATACCTCTGCCTGGATCGACCACCTGCGCTCGGGAGAACCATCGCTGGCCGCGGCCCTGGAGGGTGGACGGGTGCTGATGCACCCTTTCGTGCTAGGCGAGCTGGCCTGCGGCAACCCCGAGAACCGTGGTGAAGTGCTCCGGCTTCTGGGCTACTTACCCTCGGCGCCGACCGCGACGGACCCGGAAGTTCTGGGCTTGATCGAGCGCCGCGCCCTGATGGGCCGGGGATCGGCTACATCGACGTACACCTTCTGGTCTCAGCGGTCCTCGCCGGTGCCGGATGGCTGTGGACGCGAGACAAACGTCTGGCCGCGGTGGCCCTGGAGTTGGAACTCGCCTTCAACGGAGTAGATTGAGACTGAGCGAGTCCGGCGGTGAGAAGACCTCAGAAACGGGTGCGCACTAGTCGCGTACAAACAGCGGAAACCGGGTCGTATGTAAGCCTCGGATGAAGACAAAAATCCCACAAATCCTGAGCCTTCGGTGGGTGCGCTCGGCAGGACTCGAACCTGCGGCCTCCTGATTCGTAGTCAGGCGCTCTATCCGGCTGAGCTACGAGCGCATCGAAAAGGCTATGATACCGCCGTGTTGGGTATCTCTCAAGGCGGGTACCTCTGTGGTGCGGTTTTGCGGATATACTTGCGGGATGGTTGTGGTCCGGCGGTCGAAGGCGGGGTATTGAGCGGGTCGGTTCTGCTGGTCATAGGGGATGACGAGGAGAGGTTGCATTTGAGGCGGGCTTTGTCGGGTGAGGGGTGGCGTGTGATCCCGGCCGGCTCGGGCAGCCAGGCCCGCCAGATGGCGAGCCGGGAGGAATTCGAGATCGCCGTCGTGGATAACCGCCTCCCCGACGAACGCGGCTTCCAGGTCATAAGCGCCGTCCAGAAACCGAACGTCTCGACCGTGGCCCTGCTCCGAGATGAAGATACGATGGACCGCATCGTCGGCATCGAGCTCGGTGCGGACTACTACATGCGCTCCCCGGTCAACCCGAGGGAGCTCGTGGCGCGCGTGAAGCAGATCTTCCGCAAGCGGGAGCGCGGCGGGGATGAGGACTCCGGCAGGCTCTTCGTCGGGGACCTCGAGATAGACCCGGACCAGGTCCTCGTCCGAAAGGGCGACCGGGAGATCTCCCTCTCCCCCCGCGAGTTCAAGCTCCTCCACACCCTCGCCCGCAGCCCCGGCCGCGTCTTCCCCCGCACAGCCCTGCTCCGACAGGTCTGGGGCGAGGAAGAGTTCATAGACGAGCGCACGGTCAACGTCTACGTCCAGCGCCTGCGCAACAAGCTCGGCGACAACCCGAGCGAGCCGAAGCTCATAGAGACGGTGAGGGGGTTCGGTTATCGGCTCGTGAGGCCGAGCAGCTAGGACCTTTAAGACCTTCGGATCAGGGCCCCGCCCCGGATCGTCTCGCCCGGCCTGACGTTGTAGCCGTGGCCGACGATGCAGTCTTCGAGGTACGCGCCGTCGCCCACGATGGAGCCGGGGAGGAGGATGGAGCGTTTGATGGTGGCGTCCGGCCTTACCCAGCAGTCGGTGCCGACTGTGACGTCGCCTGAGAGGGTGACGCCGCGGCCGACGACGGCGTCCCGGCCTACGAGGACGTGGCCTTCTATGTTGGCGGCCGGGTGGATCTGGGCGTCCTCCCCGACCCACAGGCTCTCGCCGCGCTTCTCGCCGGGTATCTCGACGCCCACCTTTCCGGAGAGCACGTCGTACTGGGCCTGCCGGTAGGCCTCCAGCGTCCCTATGTCCGACCAGTAGAAGTCACCCTGGTAGCCGACGAACCGCTCCCCGTTCTCCAAAAACTTCGGGAAGACGTCCTTGGCGAAGTCGAAGAAGGTGTCTTCGGGGATGTAGTCGAGGGCCCGTGGCTCCAGGACGTAGATGCCGGTGTTGGCCAGGGTGCTTATGGCCTCCTGGGGATCGGGCTTCTCCTGGAAGCCGAGGATGTCGCCTTCCGCGTCTATCTCCACGACCCCGAACTCGGAGGTGTCGTAGACGCGGCGCAGCGCTATCGTGGCGAGCGCCCCTTTCTCCCTGTGAAAGCGGACGAGCTCGCCTATGTCCACGTCCGTGAGGGCGTCGCCGGAGACGACGACGAAGGTGTCGTCGAAGTGGTCGGCCAGGCGTTTGACGCCGCCGGCGGTGCCGAGTAGCTCGCCCTCCCGGTTCAGGCTGACCTTCATGCCGTTCGTGCGGGACTCCTCGCCGTAGGCTTCCAGGAGTGCGTCCGCGAGGTAGTAGATGTTTACGTGGACCTCGTCGATGCCGTGTTTAGCCAGGAGGCCGAAGATGTGGCCGATAATGGGGGTGTCCACGACGGGGGCCAGGGGCTTTGGGATCTCACCGGTAAGGGGGAAGAGGCGGGTGCCTTTGCCCGCCGCGAGCGCCATGGCTTTCATCTTCCGTCTACCATTCTCTGCCCTCGTTCCGTCGGGCCTTCTTCTCGAAGGCGCTCTCAAGGTCCTCGACCGTTGGGCCCGGCTGCAGGCCGCCCGTCCGTGCTTTATATTCATCCTCGTGCATCACGGCACTTTACACCGGCTCTTCCCCTCGGCCAAGTTCGACGAACCGCTAAGGCGCTACACGGCGTGGAAGATCGGCGGCCCCGCCGACGCCCTCCTCGAACCGAAGAGCGTCGACGAGCTGGTGTCGGCCGTCCAGGAGGCCCGAAGAAACGGCGTCCCCGTCACCGTCCTCGGCGGCGGCACGAACGTGCTGGTGCTCGACGGCGGCATCCGGGGCCTAACCATCCGCCTCGCCAAATCCCTCACGAACGTCGAGGTGGAAGGGACGTCCGTCGTCGCCGACGCCGGCGTCCTCTACCCGGTCCTCGCCAACACCACCGCAGCATCGGGCCTGGCCGGCCTGGAGTTCGCGACCGGCATCCCCGGCACCGTCGGCGGCGCCGTCTACATGAACGCCGGCGCCTACGGCTCCGAGACGAGGGAGGTCCTCGTCTGGGCCGACGTCTTCCGGGCCGAAAACGGTGAGATCTTCCGCATGGAGAACGGGGACCTCGAGCTCTCCTACCGCCGGAGCATCCTCCACGAGCATCCCGACTGGCTCGTCCTGCGGGCCGGCTACACCCTCGAAC
>JACDFX010000247.1 GCA_013815575.1 Rubrobacter sp. | reverse complement strand
TACATACTGGTGGTGATCATCCTGGTGCTAGTTGCGCTTCTGCTGCTTTCCCAGCTTATCTAGGGCTTGGCAAGTAGCGGTTAGCCGCCAATAGACCGGTGTGAGCCGGGGCCCGACAACCTCGGTTCGATCCCTCGCTGCGTGGCCGAGTGTAACGGTCCCGGCCGTCTCCCGTGTCCAAAGCCACAAAAAGCAACCCACGAGGGAGGTCGCGATGGACAAGGCAGAGGGCAAGATGAAGGAGGCCTACGGCGCCATAATAGGCGACGAGGCCAAGAAGGCAGAGGGCCGCGCCCTGCAGAGAAAGGCGGAGGCCGCCGAGGAGGCCGAGCAGAGGGAGAAGACCAGGCAAGCAGAGGCCGAAGCCAAAGAGGCGGAGAAGGAGCGAGACAGGCAAAGGCGCAAGGACAACGGGGGGTTGGGTGGCCTCACGGGCACCCTGACCGGCCGCTAGTATCTTGGCAAACACGACCCCAGTGCACGTCCTCTCGCGCGATGACGGGTGGGCGGTGGTGCGCGAGGGCAACGACCGGGCTACCTCCGTCCACCCCACCCAGGCGCAGGCGGCCAGGGCGGGGCGGGAGATCGCCCGCAAGGACGGGACCGAGTTCCTGCTCCATGCCAAGGACGGACGCATCCGGGACCGCAGCGACTACGGCGAGGATCCCGGCCGTCCGCAAGACGCCCCCGCTCCGACAGCGGCCGGCGTAGTAAGCGCGGCCACCCGGGCGACGGGCGGAGCCGTCGGCCTGACCTCCGGAATCGTGGGAGGGACGATCGATGGCCTCGGAGGGGCGGCGCAAGGGGCCACGCCAGCAGACAATCGTGCAGACGAAACGTCCGATCAAGAAAGCGACGACACCAACGAGGAGGCAGGCGGCTTGGCCTACGAAGAGCGCTACGCGGATTACGAGGTCTACGACCGGGGCGGCGAGAGGCTGGGCCACGTGGACACCCTGTTCCTCGACGAGGACGACCGGCCGGAATACCTCGGCGTGAAGATGGGCCTGCTGGGCAACCGCTCCACACTGATACCCTGGGCGGCAGTAACCCGCGCAGACGAGGAGGGCGGACGCCTAGAGGTCGACGCGGACAAGGAGACGGCCGAGAACGGGCCCGCCTTCGAGGACGATCAGGAGATCACGCCGGAGCTAGAGGGCCAAGTCCACGGCCATTACGGGCTCGAGCGGGCTGCCGGGACCGAGGACCGCGGCGCCTACGGCGGCTACTACTCGGACACCGGGCAGACCGGTACGACCACCGGCTCGAGCGATCTCGGCACGGCGACGGGCGGCACCTCGACCGGCGGGTTGCGCGAGCACCATCACAGGAGTGAGGGTTTACGCGAGCCCGGAAGCGACCCCGAAGCCGAGGACGAGATCAGGGTACAGAGGAGCGAGGAGGAACTCGTCGTCGGAACCCGCGAGCGTGAGGCCGGCGCCCTGCGGGTGCGCAAGCGCGTGCGCACCGAGCACGAGAGGTTTGAGGTGCCCGTCAGGCGCGAGGAGGTGCACGTAGAGCGGGTGCCGGTCTCAAGGGAGGCTACGGCGGAGGCGGAGATAGGCGAGGAAGAGATCGTCGTGCCGGTGATCGAGGAAGAGATCGTGGTTTCCAAGAGGCTTGTGGTCAAGGAGGAGATCCGCATCCGCAAGGACGTGGTCGAGGACACCGAGGTGGTTGAGGAGGACGTGAGGCGCGAGGAGATAGACGTCGAGGACGAAACCAGCCGAAGAAGGGAAGGATAGGTGTCCAAGAGGAGCAGCTAGGACAAGACCGAGGGGGGCGCGGACCAGAACAAGGGCACCCTAAAGAAGAAGGGCGCCGTCAAGGACCTCCTGAAGTAGCAGCCGCACGCCGGCGGGACGGACCGGGGTGCGGTGTAACGGCCCCGGCCTCCCTGGTCGTGGCGATCCCTTGCACCCGGTGCACCCCACGGTAACGAAGCGGGCCCCCCCATCTTCTCAACAACTCGTCTTCGCGTCCACTTCGGGTCTTCTCTTGCCCTTTATTCACCCGAGTGCGTGGAAGGATCATTCTCCGAACTTGGGGCTGAGGGGGTTCTAAGAAGTCGCGGCGCACGGGAGCGCCGCGGCTTACGCGTCTATCTCTGAGATGAAGATCGTCGCCCCCCCGGTGGCGAAGTTCGGAAGGTCGGCGGGCGGCGCCTGCCCCTCGGGCGTGGACATGCCGGCCTGCAGGCTCTCCATGTCCTCGAAGTACCCCTCGAAGATGCGGTAGTAGGGCGGCTCGCCCCCGTCGGGGGTCCCGACGACCCTGGCCGCCTCGTACCTGATGAGGTTGGGTATCTTCGGGACCATGGGCATGTGGGTGCTGGCATAGTACTCCTCGAAGGCCTCCGGGTCGTCGGGGTGGCCGTAGAGCACCGTCAGCTTGACCATCGCCTACCTCCTCGCTCGTCTTTCATCCCTCGCGCGCAGGCGCTTGTGGCGAGCATAGCGCCCTACCTCGCAGCCCCGCCTCACCCGTTTTGCGTATTTTCGGGCATTATGCACCCGACTTCGGCTAAGGACCATTCCCGGAACTTCGCGCTGAGGGGGTTCTAAGAAGTTCGTGGCAAGCTAAAGCTGGGGCGTCATACCCCGGTCAATAAACAACGACCAAAGGGATGCGGCAGGCAGGTTGCCCACCGATCGCGCTCTCTAAGCGTGGGGACCGTGGTTCAGTACCCTCACTCCGTCGCTCGTAATTTGGAGGTCAACCCAGGTGAAGTTGTTGGTGTTGTCCTTCTCTCTGAACCAATCGGACGGATCCGCCGCGCCCCGGAGCCTGTACCTCCCAGGGGAGAGTCCCGTGATGTCGATGTACTGGCCGGGCAGGGTCCACCTGTATATGTCGCCCCAGCCGACCGACAACCCCATCCTCACCCGGAGGTCAGAGGACGACCCACCGCAGGCTCCGCCGGCTATCGTGTAGAAGGGGTCTCGCGCGGAGCCGTAACGGTAGTTGTCGAAGAAGCAGAAGCCGTGCTTGGCTATCGTTCCGACCTTCACGCCGTTGTCGAGCCGCGTCAGCTTGAACCCTTCGAGTTTGCGCACGTGCCAATGGAAGTGTCCGTCATCGCCGTCTCGGCCGCCCGAATAGTACATGACGGCGTCGGTGGGAACGTTCCGGTAGCCGCCCGCGTCGTTGTAGATTCGCTGGGTGACCGTCATGGTGGAGGCGCCGGTGTTGGGACGCTGACCGCGTGCCTCGAACCTCCCGTCCCCGACGTTGACGAGTATCGAGCTGAAGCGCAAAAGCTTCCGCCCGTCGGTCGTCTTTTGGACTTGCAGGGCCTTGAAGTTGGCCATCCCCAAGTCGGGGAGGCGGTCCGAGGCCGCGTAAGCGGGCCGAGAAGTAGCCTGCTGCATCGCCCCCAGCAGCACCGCCAGCGACAGCGCGACCGCCGCCACGAGTATCGCCGTGCGCCCCATCTCTTCTCTCCTTCCCGCCCGGTCTTCGCCGGAGCGCTCGTTTCGGTTGCTCGCCGACACCGGTTGTTCCTAGTTGGTGACAATCGGTACGAGAGAAGTGTCGTCGGCGGAGGCGGGATCCCGCATCGCGCAAATGGGTGATATCCGGTGGGCGTTACCGAATCGTTGTCGGAGGGACACTTTTGCTTAACATGAGACCATCCACCCGAGTGCGTAGAAGGACCATTCTCCGAACTTCGCCTTGAGGGGGTCCTCGGAAGTCCGCACGATCCCGGTCCCACGGGGTGAGCGGCTCTCTTATGTACATACTAGGTCCGGAGGCACCTGGCGATACATAAGAGGCCCGACTGTCTCGTAAAAGATGTGCCATCGGGCCGATGCAGGCCGCCCTCGCCCGGCGTGGTGCAACGGGTCGGTTCGGGACGAACGATCCGGAGAGGCTCATGGCCCGCCACGGCTGGGAGGCGGACGTGACGCAGCCCGGAGAGGAGGGGGCGAACTACGGGCGGTGGCCCAGGCCGATGGTGCCCCGGGAGGTGCCGAGCCTGACGCGAAGCTTCCTGGTGAAGGCGCGTCGCTCCTAAACGGCCGCGCTCGTAACGCCTGGCCGGGCTGCAAGCTCCCTCGCTTGATGGAGAAAGCCACTCGATCTTCGGAAGCTTGGAGGCCTCGAGGTATAGCCAGGCCGACGCCATTGAACCGCGCCCTGGGTGCTTGTTAGTCAGTCGGGCGCCAAGAAGCGTCTTCGATCTCGCGATCGATCTCCGTTCTCAGGTGAACCGGCCATCCGTGTCCCTCGTGTGCTTCGCTTCGTCCCACACCTGTTCCCGCGGGCTTCCTTGGGTCGCTTCCTGAGTAGGCTGCGCACCCTCCTGCTCCTCTGCAGCTTCATGCAT
>JACDFX010000246.1 GCA_013815575.1 Rubrobacter sp. | reverse complement strand
CTCCGAGGCCGAGCCGTGGCGATCCGCGGGGTCCTTTGCCAGGAGTTTCTCCACGACGGCGCCCATCCCCCCCGGGAAGGCGGGGTCCCCCTCCCCGGGCCGGCGGAGCTTCGGGGGCGGCTCGTTGGCGTGCTTGACGGCCGTGGCGAGCGGGCTGTCGGCCTCGAAGGGCCGCTCCCCGGCGAGCATCTGGTAGAGGACGACGCCCAGGGAGTAGAGGTCGCTCGCGGGGCCCACCGCCTCGCCCATCGCCTGCTCCGGGGACATGTAGTCGGCGGTGCCAAGGGTGAAGCCCGCCTCGGTGAGCCGCGGGGAGGAGGCGGACCGGGCGATCCCGAAGTCCGTCACCTTCGCCTCCCCGGAGCCGGCGAAGAGGATGTTCTCGGGCTTCACGTCGCGGTGGACGACCCCGGCGTCGTGGGCGGCGCCGAGGGCCGCGGCGACCTGGTGGGAGATCCTGGCCGCCGTACGGACGTCCATGGCGCCCCCCCGCAAGATGCGCTCCTTGAGCGTGCCGCCGGGGACGTACTCCATCACGATGTAGTGGGCGCCGTCCGCGGTCTCGCCCAGGTCGTGCACGGGGACGACGTGGGGGTGGGAGAGGGCGGCCGCGCTCCGGGCCTCGCGCCTGAAGCGCTCCACGGCCTCCCCGTCGTGGGAGTATTGTTCGGCGAGCACCTTGACCGCCACGTCCCGGCCCAGGACCTCGTCGCGGGCCAGGTGGACCTCGCCCATCCCGCCCCGGCCGAGGAGGCCGAGGGGACGATAGCGGTTGTCTATCGAGCTTCGCCGCGCCCCGCCGAGCATCTCTCACCCCGCCGATCTATCCACGACGGGACCCGTCCGGGACCCGTCGCGGTACGATGATTTTGGACATCGGGACGTCGGTTCGTAGTACGGGATGCCGGGCGAGCCCGGATCACGGGAGAGACCCGGGCCATCCGGGGAGAAGTCCTCTTTGTGGGGGCAGGGCCCCCGCCCACGCCGAGGAGCGGCGGGGCCGCCCGCGGGCGCTCGGCCTTCGGCGTGCCGAACGTGGAAGACGTGGAAGACGCTGCGCTCGGCGCGAGCTCCAGGAGCCCGGCATGGAGGGGCATCGCGGTGCCCGCGGTCCCGATCGCTCTCACTCCCGTTGTCCCCCCCCGAACTTGTAGCCGACGCCCCACACGGTCTGGATGTAGCGCGGCCGGGCTGGGTCGGGCTCTATCTTCTCGCGCAGCCTCCGGACGTGCACGGTGATGGTGCGGGTGTCGATGGGGAAGGCGTGGCCCCACACCGCCTTCATCAGCTGGGCTCGGGCGTGTGCTCGCTTGGGGTGCGACGCAAGGTGGTGGAGCAGGTCGAACTCCCGCTCCGTGAGCGTGACGGGCGTCCCCCCTCGGACCGTCACCTTGCGGGTGTCGGGCTCCAGGCGCAGGTCGCCGAAGTCGAGCGTTCTCCCGTGCGCGGGGCCCGCCGTAAAAGTGTTCGACCGGCGGAGAACCGCCCGCACGCGGGCCGCCAGCTCGCGCGGGGAGAAGGGCTTGACAACGTAGTCGTCGGCGCCCAGCTCCAAGCCCGCGATCCCGCCCTCTCCATTGCCCCTGGCGGCCAGCACGATCAGGGGCACGCGCCGCTCGGACTGGATGCGCCGGCACACCTCGAGCCCGCCCGGCCCGGGCAGCGTGAGGTCGAGCACCACCAGGTCGGGCCGGGTTCGCCGAAAGAGCCTGAGCGCCTCCGCGCCGTCGGCGGCCGGGATCACGGCGTGGCCGTCGTGGCGCAGGTGGAGACCCACCAGTTCCCGGACGCCGGGCTCGTCGTCCACCACCAGTATCTTCGCCGCCGGCCCTGCCATGCTAGTCTCCCCCGATCGTTGCGCCGGGCGCGACGCCGGTCTCGGTATCGCCCAAAGGCCCCCGACCCGGTGGAGGAACCCGTGGTCGTGGGCCAGGCCCCCTCTCCCGGCATCTGCACCGTCCGGAGAGCACCCTAGTTTCCCTGCCTCCCAGGATTGCCCACGCCGCCGGCGCAGCGGTTGCCGGAGAGGGGGGCTATCTCGGAGACCCGGAAGCCGTCCACGAACTCCCGCAGGCGTGGGTCGTTTGCTCCGTCGAGCTCGAGCTGGACCCTCCAGGAGGTGGCGACCACCGGCGCGTCCTGACCGGGGTAGGGGCTGACCACGACGTACTCCTCCTCGCCGTAGGGGCGCAGCGCGTTTATCCCTTCGGCCGGAAGGCCCGGGCGGTGGGTGATCCAGACGACCCCGTGGTCCATGCTGTGGACGGCGTGCTCTTCTTTGATCGGCTTCTCGTAGAAGCCGCAGTTCTGCCAGAGGGGGGCGTGGTCCCCGTTGGTCGGCGGCTCCCGCCGGTAGTCGACCGGCTCGTTCACGACCCTGTTCGTCGTGGCCGGGAAGGTCTTCACCCCTTCCGGGGGGTTCTCCGGCGCCGGCCGGGCCGGGTCCGGTCTCTTCCCGTCCGCCGGCAGCATGTTGGTGATCTCCTTCGGCCCTACCCCGGCCTCGGCCGGCTCGAGGGTCCCCCCCGCGGCCTTCTCCTTCGCCGGCTTTCCCTCCGCGGTCCCGGTCTCCTCTGCAGCGGCGCCCGCCTCCTTTTTCGCCACTTTCTTCGCCTCCTTCGCGGCGCCCCCCTGCGACGCGGCGCCCTTCTCCGCGCGCTCCTCCGACGCCCGCGACGGGTCGTTCGCCGGGCCTCCCCCGCCGCAAGCCGCGCCGACGAGCACGAAGGCGCACACGAGGATGGCGCCGCAGGTCCTCACCGCGCCCGGGCCACCAACGAGCTTTCTTGCCGGTTTCTCTAGCGTCAAGGGTGCCACCTTCCTCGAGTCTTCCTCTACCTAGGCCTCGTCGACCAGCTCGGCCCGGGTGATCAGGCGCTGCTCGTAGTCGGGTAGGGTGCACGTCTGCAACGTGAGGACGTTCTTGCCCTCCACGGGCTTCGTCACGGACAGATCGGTGGGCTCCGCGACGAACTCCTCGTAGACCCTGTAGGTGTACTTCGTGCCCTCCGAGTCGGTGACGAAGACCTCGTCGCCCTTCTCCAACCCGTTTTGATCCCAGAAGGCGAGGAAGCTGTCGGTGCCCGGGAAGCCGAGCCTGTGGCCCGCCAGGTACACGTTCGCCTCCCCCTGCCAGGGGAACCCCGTCCCCTCGAGGTGGATGGCGGCGTGCTCCTTGAGCGCGGCCTCGTCGCCGGCGGCGTCGGGCACGGCGTCGTCCTCGATCTGGTCCATCTTGGGGATGGTGAGGGTCAGGGTTTCGTCCTCGGGGTCCTCGGCGCCCCCCCCTTCCGGCTCTTGCCGAGCCTGGATCTCGTCCTTGGGGCCCTCGGCGATCCCTCCTTCCGGCTCTTGCCGGGCCTGGATGTCGCGGACGTCGAAGCCCCCGGGGGCTTTGCCGTTGGTGGCCACGGTGTCGTTCGGGCCCAAGAAGAAAAACGCCCCGAGCGCCACGCCGGCCCCCACGAGGGCCGCGCTCACGAGCCTCGGAATGATGCTTTTGATGCGCAACTCGGATGTCCTCCTCGTCCCCTAATGAAGTGGGGGCAACATAGAGGGGGCATGTTAGGCCCCTCTATCACGCTATCTACTCTAGCCCGGATCCGCCGGGTATTGGCCGAGATGCCGGTAAACATTGGTGAACAGACCGGTAAACGTTGGGGAACGAGAGGGAACGGAGCGGGCCCTACCGGGGGGAGGCGAAGCGGTATCCGATGCCCCACTCCGTGTGGATGTAGCGGGGGCGCTCGGGATCGTCGCCGAGCTTGCGGCGCAGCCTTCGGACGAACACCTTCAGGTAATGGGCGTCCCCGACGTACTTCGGTCCCCAGACCCGCTCGAGCAAAACCCGGTGCGGCAGGATGGTGCCCGCGTGGCGCACCAGCTCCTCCAACAGGCGGTACTCCGTGGGGGTGAGCCGCACCACCTCCCCCCGAACCCGCACCTCGTGCGTGGAGTAGTCGAGCGAGAGTTCGCCCGCGACGAAGGGGCTGTGCGGCTGCGGCGCCTGCGGCGGCGGCGCGGGGGGTTCGCTCGACCTGCGCACCAACGCCCGCAGGCGCGCCAGCAGCTCGAGGTGGTCGAACGGCTTGGTCAGGTAGTCGTCGGCACCGAGGTCCAGCGCCCGCACCTTGTCGAGCGTCGAATCGCGCGCGGTGAGCATCAGGATCGGTACCCACGAGGCCTCGCGGATGCGACGGCAGACCTCCAAGCCGTCGGGCGGTGGCATCGACACGTCGAGCACCACCAGATCCGGCCGCTCCCTGCCGAAGCGTTTGATCGCTTCCTCACCGTTCGCCGTGGTCGTTACTTGGCAATCGGGCCAGACCATGCGC
>JACDFX010000245.1 GCA_013815575.1 Rubrobacter sp. | reverse complement strand
GGTGACCATAGCGGTCACCGGCCCTTTCGCGTCGGGCAAGAGCGCTTTCGTCGGGATGCTCGGCGACCTGGGCGCGCACACGGTGTCTGCGGACGAGATCGTCCACGACCTGCTCAGGTGGAACGAGAACGCTATCTCTGACGTTTCGGAGCGCTTCGGGGAAGAGGTGCTCGGGGAAGAGGGAGTTGACCGCAAGGCGCTCGGGCGGGTTGTCTTCGGAGATCCCGAGAAGCTCTCGGAGCTTGAGGGCATCCTTCATCCGCTTGTGCACGACGAGACGGACAGGCTGATGAGCTTCTGTTGCTGTGAGGTGTTCGCGGTCGAGATACCGCTCCTGTTCGAGGCGGGGCGGGGGGACGACTTCGACCACACCGTGGCCGTGGTCGTGCCGGAAGAACGGCAGAAGATCTGGGCCTCGGGGCGGGGCGTGGACGAACAGACGCTCCGGGCCATAGAGGCGCGGCAGTTGCCGCCCGAAGAGAAGGCGCGGAGGGCCGATGTCGTGGTACAAAACGACGGAGGCCTGGATAGACTCAAAGAGCAGGCCGAGCAGTTTTGGGCGAGGATCTCCGGGGAGAAGAGCTCTGAAGGTGGTGTCGGACGAGGGGCGTAGGTACGGTAAGTCGCGGGCCCGCCGCCGGCGGGGATTCCTGCTGATACTGGCCGTCGTCGCGGGGCTCATCGCGCTCCCGTTCGCGCTCGGTGCGCCGGAGGCGGTAAGAAAGGCCATCTACCCGCTGCGCTACGAAGACACCATCAGGCAGGCCAGCCGGGAGAACGGGCTTGAGCCGGCGTTCGTCGCCGGCGTCATCTATACGGAGAGCCGCTTCCGGCCGGACGCGGAATCATCCCAGTCGGCCTACGGCCTCATGCAGATGCTCCCCGAGACCGCCGAGTTCGTCCAGAGGCGCAGCGGCATAGAGGGGGACTTCAGGGAACCGCGGACGAACATCAGGCTGGGCGTCTGGTACCTGGGCTACCTCGACGGGCAGTACAGGGGCGACGAGCGGCTCATGCTCGCGGCGTATAATTCGGGGGAGGGCCGGGTGAACGGTTGGATCTCCGACGAAGGCTTCGACATCGTGAGGGACATCCCCTTCAAGGAAACCCGCGACTACGTCGAGAACTCGCTCGAAGCCAGGGAGACCTACGGGGACCTCTACGGCGAAGACCTGTCCCGCGACTCAGGCTGGTCGATCCCGCTCGCGAACACCCAAGTCGAAACCCGCAGGCGCGACGACTCGTAACAGAGGGCGTCGTCAGATAGGAGACACATGAGAAGAAAACTGGCAGTTCTGTTAATGGTAGCCCTGATCCCGCTCTCCGGCGCGGCCGCGTGCGGGCAGGCGATCGAGGACCGGGCTCGGGAGGAAGTCGACAAGCAGGTGGAGAAGGGCAAGCAGCGGGTCAACGATGAGGTCCAGAAAGGCCGGGACAGAGTCGAAAAAGAGCTCACGAACGCGCAGGAGCAGGTCCAGGACGGCACGAAGAAAGCCAAAGAGAAGGCCGGCGGTGGCCAATAACGCCGCTTCCTCTCCTCCGCACGGCTCATCGACAACGCACGAGTTCGCACCAGAAAACGGGAGGAAAAACGCGGTTCCTGCCGTATAATTTCGTGGTGGGTCGGGGTTGCCGGTGGAGGCCTCCTCGGGCCCGCGAAATCCGCGTAGGGGAGGGACCCGTATCGAGACCCGCAGCGACTTTCAGGTAAACAGCGAGTACACGCCGACCGGCGACCAGCCACAGGCCATAGAGAAGCTCTCCTCCGGCCTCGACGAGGGGTTGAAGGCGCAGACCTTGCTCGGCGTTACGGGCTCGGGCAAGACGCACACGATGGCCCGGGTCATCGAGAAGGTCGGAAGGCCCTCGCTCGTCATCGCGCACAACAAGACGCTGGCGGCCCAGCTCGCCAGCGAGTTTGCCGATTTCTTCCCGAACAACGCCGTCGAGTACTTCGTCTCCTACTATGACTACTACCAGCCCGAGGCGTATGTCCCGCGCACGGACACCTTTATCGAGAAGGACGCCCAGATCAACGAGGACATCGACCGGCTCAGGCACTCGACCACGAGCAGCCTGTTCACGCGCAGGGACGTGATCGTGGTGGCGAGCGTCTCGGCGATCTACGGCCTCGGAAGCCCGGAGGAGTACCGCAACAAGATGGTGCTCCTCGAGAAGGGCGGCTTCTACGACGCGGACGACATCCTGAAGGACCTCGTCAAGATCCAGTACACCAGAAACGACTTCCAGCTAAACCGCGGCACCTTCCGCGTCCGCGGCGACGCGCTGGAGGTCCACCCGGCCTACCAGGACACCATCTACCGGGTCTCCTTCTTCGGGGACGAGGTCGAGAGCATGGTCGAGGCCGACCCCCTAACCGGCGAGGTCCTGCGCGAGCTCGACGTCATGACCGTCTATCCCGCGACCCACTTCGTCACGGGCGAGGACCGCATGGCTACCGCCATCAAGAACATCGAGATAGAGGCCGAGGAACGGGTAGCCGAACTCGAGGGCGAGGGCAAGGTGCTCGAGGCGTACCGGCTCAAGCAGCGCACCCAGTACGACCTGGAGATGATGCGCGAGCTCGGCTTCACGAGTGGCATCGAGAACTACTCCAGGCACATGGACGGTCGTCCGCCCGGCTCGACGCCTTACACGTTGCTCGACTACTTCCCGGACGACTACGTCACGTTCGTGGACGAGTCGCACATCACGCTGCCCCAGATCCGGGGGATGTACAAGGGTGACCGCTCCCGCAAGACCACGCTCGTGGACTTCGGCTTCCGCCTGCCTTCAGCGCTGGACAACAGGCCGCTGACCTTCGAGGAGTTCCTGCTCAAGACGGAGCAGATGGTCTTCGTCTCGGCGACGCCGGGGCCGTACGAGCTTGAGAACTCCGGTCAGATAGTCGAGCAGATCATCCGCCCGACCGGCCTCGTGGACCCGGAGGTGGAGGTCCGCCCGACGAAGAACCAGATCGACGACCTGCTCAACGAGGTCGCCGTCCGCGTCGAGCACGGCGAGCGCGTTCTCATCACGACCCTCACCATAAAGATGTCCGAGGACCTGACGGACTACCTGCTGGAGCACAACGTCAAGGCTCGCTACATGCACGCCAACATAGAGACGCTCGACCGCATTCAGATCATAAGGGGATTGAGAACGGGCGAGTTCGACGTCCTCGTCGGCATCAACCTCCTGCGGGAGGGCCTGGACCTGCCGGAAGTAACGCTTGTCGCCATCCTGGACGCAGACAAGGAGGGCTTCTTGCGCGGGGAGCGGGCGCTGATCCAGACCATCGGGCGGGCGGCGCGGAACGTCAAGGGCCGGGTCATCATGTACGCCGACAGGGAGACGGACTCGATGCGGGTCGCGCTCGGAGAGACGAACCGCAGGCGGGAGATCCAGGCCGCCCACAACGAGCGCCACAACATCGAGCCGCGCACCATAGTGAAGGGTGTCTCGGACATCCTCATAGCCGCCGAGTCCAAGGGCCTCTACAAGGCCAACAAGAAGAACAGCCGCGAGGCCCCCCGCGACCCAGACGAGCTCCGCACCCTCATCGCCGACCTCGAAGCCGAGATGCTCGAGGCCGCCGAGGAGCTCAAGTTCGAGTATGCTGCCAAACTCCGTGACGAGGTCAAGGACCTGGAGCGGCAGCTACAGGAGGTCGTTTCCTAGGGGTATCCGGCCTCATCCATCGTCCGCCGGCCCTTGGACCCTCCCCGGCGTCGCGGCCCGGTACGCGTCGTACGCGGCCTGCAATCCCGGGCATCGACGCGAAGGGGGCAATCTCTTCTTGGTTCCTCTTCGTCTGTGGCAGCCGGTAACCGGGCTTGTCCTAACGCACGCGCGCCGGCTTGCGTTCCCGGAGGCCGCCGTCGGCGCGGACTTTCTGGTTGCGGAGGAGGAGGAGACCGTAGAAGACGAAGCCTAGAGTGCTGAGGAGCATCACTATCGGGTAGGTGACGGTACCGAGGGTGGAGACGTCCATGGCGAAGGCGAAGGCCGCGTGGACCAGGATGACCGGCCAGAGGGAGGCGGTACGCCAGCGGAGGGCGGCGTAGACGAAGCCGCCGCAGGCGGCGAGAGCGGTGAGGCGCACGGCCTCGGGCCAGGGGCCATCGGTCGCGCTCCTGCCTAGAACGAGGGCCCCCGCGAGGAGGGAGGTCACGATCATGGCCCCCACCGGACCCCCCGGAGCGAGCGTCCGCCACAGCAGGCCGCGGAAGAGAAGCTCCTCCCCGAAGACCGCGACGAGCACGACCAGAAACGTGGAGACGAGGCCGTCGAAGCCCGCCACGAACACCCCCCCGGAGAGGGCGAGCGCGCCGACGAAGAGCGGGAACC
>JACDFX010000244.1 GCA_013815575.1 Rubrobacter sp. | reverse complement strand
GGATGGCCTCGGCGTTCTCCGCGGACCCGATCTCGAAGACCACGTCAAGCGCCGGACCCGGCGCCCCGCCGTGCAGCGGTCCTTTCAGGGCGCCGACCGCGCCGACTATGGCGGAGACGAGGTCGGAGCGGGTCGCGACGATCACACGCGCCGCGAAGGTCGAGGCGTTCATGCCGTGGTCCGAGACGGCGTTGAGGTAGGTTTCCAGGGCCCGTACCGACCCCTCCCCCGGCCTCTCGCCCCCGAGCATGTACAGGTAGTTGGCGGCGTGGCCCAGGCTCGGGTCCGGGGCCACGGGCTCTTCGTCCCGAAGCAACCGGTGATAGACGGCCACGATCACGGGGAAGCGGGCGACGAGGTCTAGCGCGGGGTCGTCGGAGAGGTCTAGGCTCGAAGTGTCCACCGCCATGCGTAGCGCGTCCATCTCCGGGACTTTCCGCGCCGCGGCTGCCCGCAGCAGTTCCAGGGTCGCCCCCGGCAAGCCTCGACGCCCCGCAAGCGCGGTTCGGAACGCCGCGAGTTCCCCGGCATCCGGCAGCTCGTCGTGCCGGAGGAGGTAGACCATCTCCTCGAACGTGACGCGGCCCGAGATCTCCTCCACCGGGAAACCCGCCAGCGTCAACACCCCGGCCTCGCCGTCAACGCCGCTGATCCTCGTCTCCGCCGCGACCACACCCTCTAACCCCGGCGCGAAAGACGCCCCCGAACTACCGCCCATCCCTATACCCCCGATCCCATACAGCCCCGACAAACCGGAGCCTCCGCGCTCCCGCGTCTACTATCGTAGCCTCCCGTTTCTCTGCTATCAACGTTGATACATAAATCAATATACTGTAGGGTGTCGGTGTGGTTGGCGGATCGGGCGGGGGTGCGATGGGGTCGGGGCGTTATATGACGGCGCGGGAGGCGGCCGGGGAGCTGGGGGTAAGTTTGCCGACGTTGTACGCCTACGTGAGTCGGGGGATGGTCCGGTCGGAGGCGGCGGAGGGGGGGAGGCGCAGCCGGCGCTACAGGGTGGAGGACGTGCGGGCGCTTCTGGAGCGCAAGGAGAGGAGGCGAGACCCGGAGAGGGTGGCGGAGGGGGCGTTGCGCTGGGGTGCGCCGGTGCTGGAGTCCGGCATCACGCTCGTTGACGGGGGTCGGTTATTCTACCGGGGGCGCGACGTGGAGGAGTTGGCGGTCGGGAGCAGCCTCGAGGAGGTGGCGGCCTTGATCTGGGCCGGAGACCCTGGACGGGCGGGGGAGATCTTCGCCTCCAGCCCGGAGGGGTTGCCCCGGCGGGTGCGGGAGACGCTTGCAACGCTGGAGGGTCTTCCAGCCATCGAGGTCTTTCAGGCGTCGTTGCCGGTGGCGGCCGCCGGTGATCCGGCCGGCTACGATTTGCGGCCCGCGGCCGTCGCCCGTACGGGCGTGAAGATCCTGCACCTCATGGCTGGCGCGGTTGGCGGCAAGGGGACCGGACGCACGGCTGAGTCGCTCCGGCGCGGCTGGTGCCCGGAGGAGCCGAACGCGGCGGAGCTGATAGACGCGGCGCTCGTTTTCTGCGCGGACCACGAGTTGCCCGTATCGACCTTTGCGGCCCGGTGCGTCGCCTCGGCGCGGGCCACCCCTTATGCCGCCGTGCAGGCTGGCCTCGCGGCGCTCGGCGGCACAAAGCACGGGGGACAGGTGGAGTTGGCCGAGGCCTTCTTGCGCGAGGTAGATACGGCGGGAGACGCGGGGGCGGTCGTGGCCTGGCGGCTCAGGCGCGGGGACGGCATACCGGGGTTTGGGCACCGGCTCTACCCGGAGGGAGACCCGCGCGGCGCCGGCCTGCTCCGGGCGACCGCCGCCTCGTACCCGCGGAGCCCCGCCGTTGCGCTGGCCGAAGCCGTCACCGAAGCGGTGCTCGACCTTACGGGGGAGCGGCCCACAGTGGACCTCGCGCTGGCGACCGTCGGGCGCGCCCTGGGCCTGCCGCCCGGCGGGGCCGTGGCCCTGTTCGCGGTCGGCAGGACCGTCGGTTGGATCGGACACGCCATCGAACAATACGCCAGCGATGACCTCGTGCGCCCGAGGGCCCGCTACGTGGGGCCTTGACACGCTGGCGAGGACGGCGTGCTACACGGGTATTTCGAGGACGCCGAGACCGTTCAGGATGATGAGCGAGGTGGCGAAAGAGTTGAACGTCGCGTGCGCTATGAAGGGGGGGAGGAGGCTTCCGGTGCGTTGGAAGAGGACGCACAGGGCGATGGCGAGGAGGAGGATCGCCGGCAGTAGGACCGGCTCGAGGTGCAGGAGGGCGAAGAAGGCTGAGGAGACGAGCGTGGAGAGGACGAAGGAGGTCTTGCCCGCGGTCCTTGCGGGGTTGTCACTTCTGACGGTGCGAGAGGAGATCAGGGCGCCGAGGCGGTTGAGGCCGTTGAAGATCGCGCCCCGGAAGACGAGCTCTTCGACGGCCGGGCCGAAGAGGACGACCACGAGGAGGATCGCGGGTATAGCCACCGCCGGGTTGCTCTCCACCCAGCCGACGAGGCCGCGCATGAAAGGTTGCTGGACGGTGGATTCGGTCGAGTAGCCGAGACGGTCCAAAACGAAAGCGCTAATGGGGTTGACGATGATGCTCATCACTATCGCCCCGACGCCGACGCCTATCCCGACCCCGACGCCCACGAGCAGGCCGCCCCTCGGCCGCGAGAAGCCGAGCGGCGCGAGTGAGAAACTGGCCTTCCGGCCGAAGGCCCGCACCACCGCGACCCCGAGCCAGAACACGGAGATCACGAGCGCCGAGATCGCGGTGTTCGTCAAGACGACGGAGAGCAGCGTTCCTTGCGGGTCGTTAACGGCGTCCGCCCTCCAGGTAGACCTCGGCCGGCGCCCAGCCGCCGGGGGCGTCCCTCAGCAATCGCTCCTTGAGCGGGGCCGGAAGAAGCCCGATCTCCTCCAACTTCTCGACGCCGACCCACCGGAGCTCGCGCAGGGTCGGCTCAGAGCCGGGCGCCACCTCCGGGTCGCTTCCGAGGGCGGCCTCGGCCTCTTTGTCCACGGTCATCCGGACGGTGACGTCTACTGTGTGCCGGCCCTCGCGCAGGAACTCGCCTACGTAGAGAAGGCCGGAGAACCGGGCGTCGAGACCCGTCTCCTCGGCCACCTCGCGCGCGGCGCACTCGGGGATGGTCTCCCCCGGTTCCAGCCTGCCGCCCGGCAGGACCCAGTACGGGGCCCGGTCCGGCTTCTGGTGCCGGACGAGCAGGAGGCGGCCTTCGCGCTCCACCACCGCGGCGACGCGCACCCCGAAGTCCATGCCAGAAGATGACCCGTGCTTGCCCATGCCGCGAGAGTATACCCGCGCGCCCTGCCGGATCTACGACACGCCGGCCAGCTCTCCTTCGGGCTCGGGCGTGTGGTCCAGGCGCGAGACCTGGGCTTCCAGCTCGTCGCAGGCCCACAGGACGAGGTCGAGCCCATCTTCGCTGGAGAGGAGGCCGTCTCTGGCGGCGTGGGTCTTGAGGATCTCCCTTTCAGTGGTCGGGTAGACGCCTTCCCTCTGCCGATGATCCTTCAACCTTTGGAGGTGCTTTTCGGGGTTTTCGACGAGTTCCAGGATAGAGTCCAGGTAGGCGGTCATCGCGGGGTCTTCGGCGTCTCCGGCGACCGCCGCGTGGAACATCTCCCCGCTGAGGTGGCCGAAGGCGGGCACGAGAAGCCTGTCGCCGGAGACTTCGAAGGCGGAGGTTTGCGCGTCCGGGGTCACGGTCAGGCCGTGTTCGCGGACCCGGGCGACGGCGGCGAGCACCAGCTCGAAGGCGGCGAAGGTTATCCCGGGGAGGTTGCTGTCCAGGCCGCGGAGTTCCAGGGTGCCCTGGCGGTTGAGCCGCACCGGGTTCCAGGCGGGCCTGAGCAGGTCCCCGCCGGACTCCAGGAAGAGGCCAAGGTCCACGCCCGCCTCTTTCATCGTTGAGAGCCAGGTCCTGTAGCGGTCGAACTGCTGGCCCACGAGTTGTTCGGGGCTGTGCGCGTAGGGGCGCAAGGCCCCGACCTCGGGGAGGTGTCTGTAGACGCCGTCCCAGCCGAAGGCGTCGCTGCCCCGGTAGCGGGCGGTTCGGGGGGAGAGCCCCGTCGCCCGGCCCTCGTAGAAGGGGCAGGAGCGGGACAGGAAGATCAGGGCCGGGTCGAGCGCCGTCGCCAGGTTGTGGAGGTCGAGAAGTTCCTTGCTGGCACTCTCCGAAGCCCCCGGCGCAAGCCCGTATTCGGTGTCCACCGTGCCGGCGGGGAGCTCGATGTGCAGGTGGGTTCCCGCGCACCGGCCGGCGTCCATGAACCTCTCCGGGCCGATGGTGCGGACCTGTACCCGGTAGTCCGGATCCTCCCTGACGG
>JACDFX010000019.1 GCA_013815575.1 Rubrobacter sp. | reverse complement strand
CCCTGGGGCCGGGAGGACAAGAGTGGCTCCGGTCGAGGCCGGAGTTTTAGGAGGATCACGATGCGCGACTCTTTCGACATACTATTGCTACCGGGCGACGGAATAGGCCCGGAGGTGATCGGGGCCGCGCGCGGGGTGATGGACCTCGCGGCGGAACATTTCGGCGTGCGGCTCTCCTACGAGGAGCGCAAGATAGGCGGCGTAGCCATCCGCGACGAGGGTGACCCCGTCTCAGACGAGACGCTGCAGGCGGCCGCCGCTTCCGATTCCGTCCTGCTCGGAGCGGTCGGCCATCCGGACTTCGACGACGCGCCCGTGAGGCCCGAGGCCGGGTTGCTCAAGCTCAGGAAGCATCTCGGGGCGTTCGCGAACCTGCGGCCCGTCGTGGCGATTCCGGCGTTGCTCGACGCTTCCCCGTTGAAGAAGGAGATCGTGGCCGGGGTCGACGTCCTGATCGTGCGCGAGCTGACCGGGGGCGCGTACTTCGGTGAGAAGGAGGAGGGAGAAGACCGGGCGAGCGACCTCTCCGTCTATACCAAAGAAGAGATAGACCGGGTGGCCCGCGTCGCCTTCGACGCCGCCAAACGCAGGAAGCGCCGCGTGACGAGCGTGGACAAGGCGAACGTCATGGCGACGGGCCGCCTGTGGCGCCGGGTCGTCACAGAGGTCGCCAAGGGCTACCCTGACGTCGAACTCGACCACGTCCTCGTGGACGCGGCGGCGATGCACCTGGTCAGGGAGCCCAAGCGGTTCGACGTGATACTTACGGAGAACCTCTTCGGGGACATCCTCTCGGACGAGGCCGCGATGCTGCCCGGCTCGATGGGGATGCTCCCGAGCGCGTCACTAGGAGATCCCGGTTCACCCGGCATCTTCGAGCCCGTCCACGGCTCAGCCCCGGACATCGTCGGGCAGGGCAAGGCGAACCCCTACGCCGCGATCCTCTCCGCCGCGATGATGTTCCGCCACACTTTGGGCCGTCCCGACGTGGCCGAGGCTATAGAGCAGGGCGTCTCGGTGGCCCTGGAGGCCCACTTCCTGACCGCCGACCTCGGCGGGAGCAAAACGACGGAGCAGGTGGCGCAGGCCGTCGGCCGGTGGGTCGGGGCCGGGGAGGGCGTTGCATGAGCGTTAGGCTTTTCGACACCACACTACGGGACGGCACACAGCGCGAGGGCGTGAGTTTGACGACGGAGGACAAGATCCGGATAGCCACACAGCTAGACTCCCTTGGCCTCCACTACATAGAGGCCGGCTTTCCGGCCTCCAACCCGAAAGACCTCGAGTTCTTCGAGAACTTCGACACCTCGGAGCTAAAGAACGCGAAGCTCGTGGCCTTCACGCGGGCGCGGCGCCCGAACGGCCGCGCGGAGGAGGACCCGGCGGTGACGCTCCTCCCCTCCCTCGCAGCACCCGTCGCCTGCATCGTCGCCAAGAGCTGGAAGCTGCACGTCGAGAAAGTCCTGAGGACCACGCCGGAGGAGAACATCGAGTCCGTAAAGGACACCATCTCGTACCTCGTCGACGCCGGCAAGGAAGTCCTCTTCGACGCCGAGCACTTTTTCGACGGTTTCAGGGACGACCCCGACCACGCGCTCGCAGTCCTGCGGGCGGCGGCGGAGGCCGGGGCGACGACGCTCGTCCTCTGCGACACGAACGGCGGCACGCTCCCGACGGAGCTCAAGGCGGTCGTCGCGCGGACGGTGCGGGAGTTCCCCGACGTCGAGGTCGGTATCCACACCCACAACGACGCCGGGTGCGGGGTGGCGAACGCGCTGGCGGCCGTCGAGGCCGGGGCGACGCACGTTCAGGGGACGGTCAACGGGGTCGGGGAGCGGACGGGCAACTGCGACCTGGTAACCACCATCGCGAACCTGCAGCTAAAGATGGGCCTGAAGGTCGTGGACGACGAGGGGCTGAAGAAGCTCACCGGTGTCTCCAACTACGTCTCAGAGCTCATGAACCTCACGCCCGACACGCACAGGCCCTACGTCGGGAGGAGCGCCTTCGCCCACAAGGGCGGGCTGCACGTGGACGGCATTAGTAAGGACCCAGCCACCTACGAACACGTGGCGCCCGAGGTCGTCGGCAACGTGCGCCGGACGCCTGTCGGGGAGCTCTCCGGCAAGAACTCCATCAAGGCGAAGGCCGCGGAGCTCGGCATCGACGCTGGTGATGCCACCCAGATCCTCTCCGCCATAAAGAGGCGAGAGTACGAGGGCTACCACTACGAGGCCGCCGACGCCTCCCTGGCCCTGCTCATCGGCCGCACGGCCGGGGAGGACACCCCGCTCTTCGAGCTCGAGACGTTCAGGATCATAAGCGAGAAACGCGCCGACGGCCTCACGACCACCGAAGCCACGATAAAGCTTTTCGTGAAAGGGCAGCGCGTCATCTCAACCGCCGAGGGAAACGGCCCCGTCAACGCGCTCGACAAGGCGTTGAGGGAAGCGATCGGCCCCCACTACCCGGAGCTAAAAGAAATACACCTCTCAAACTACAAGGTCCGCATCCTCGACGAGCACCGGGCTACGGCGGCCACCACCCGCGTCCTCATAGACTCCACAGACGGCAAGCGCGTCTGGGGCGCGGTGGGCGTCGGCGAGAACATCATCGAGGCGAGCTGGCAGGCCCTGGTGGACGGGCTGGAGTACGGGGTGAACGGGAAGAAGGGAGCCTAGCGCCCGGCTTCGCTTCCTTTTTCGCGCTCGGCTTCGAGGCGGACGGCTTCGTCGTAGATGTCCTGGACGGTCATGCCTTCGAACATCTTCTCCCGGATCTCCGCGTAGTCACCGGTCGGTGGCTCGTATAGCCTCACGAAGCGCAAGAACCCTACCGGCCCAAGCCCGTCTACAAGAGCTTGATACCCAAGCTGCAAAACTTCTTCGTCGGTAAGATTGCGTGTCTGCATTAGAGTACGTCCCTTTCGAACAACTCCAGCGGCGAAACGACCTCGATTCGGGTTCCGGCCCGTCTCGCTCTCTTCAGGAGTTTATCCTCGCACGTAACGAAGTAGTCTACCTGTGCCTGTTCGGCAGCCCCCACATGCAAAGCATCCCGCTTCGCTATCCCGATATTCTCCAACGCTTGAGCCCTTCGCAGAACAGACGGAGCTGTCTAACGCTCTCCTTCGTCAAACCGCGTATGAGAGCGCCGACTCGGGCACGTCTGACACCCTGAGGTAGGAGTGAGTGCTCTGTTTCCAGAACGAAAGACGATACCAATTGCGCATCGCCGGCCACAACCCTTCGCAGCAGTTCCTCGATAGCCTGGGCTTCGGACCGGTTTCTGGCTATGCGCTGATCGTCAAACGGACGGTTGTAGACGTTGTTGTCGAAGTACAGCCTCAAAGCTTCGCCAGCATACCAACTCCGTCAGTCTCCGAGAGCCCGCCACGACCCGCGTCCTCATAGACTCCACGGACGGCAAGCGCGTCTGGAGCACCATCGGGTCTCATACGGGTCGGTGGAGAATGGTTTCGGGAAGCTACCCCTCTCCGTCGATGAGTTCGTGGGCCGTCTTCCGAACGGTATCGCCGGCGCCATTCAACGCACCGCCGTTCCGGGTCAGTTGCGGGAGCATCTGGGCGAGGATCAAGGTCGAGAGCGCGGACTGCTCCCCTCCCCCTCCCCGAACGAGGACGGGGCGCGGGGCGTGCTGCATGAGCCTCTCTCCGACCTCGATGCGGCGCCGGGCGAGCTCGTATTGGACGACGGCCCGGTTGTCGCGGTGGGCCTGTCCGAGGTGGTGAAGGGCGGTCGCCTCGTTCTCGGCCTCGGTGAGTGCGGCCCTGCCCCGAGTCTCTATTTCGAGGCGCACGCGCTGGGCCTCCGTCTCCTTCTCTTCCAGCATCCTCGCCACGTCCTGGCGGGCGCGGTTGCGGGCCTCTTTTACTTCTATGAGGCGGGCGTCACGGTCTTTCTTGGAGCGCTCTATCTCCATCAGCAAAGTGTCTATGCGCTGCTTGCGGGTTAGCTCCCACTCGCGCTCGTAGGCGGCAAGCTCCTTGGCGACGCGCTCGCGGGTGGCAAGGTGGGTCTGGTACTGGTCGGGGAGCTGGACGTCCGGGATGTTGGCCCCGAGGATGCGGACACCGTAGCTCGCGAGCTGGCGGTTCAGGTACTCCTGCATGTCCCCGACGTCCGAGCCGCGCAGGTCGTAGGCCTTCTCGGTGCTGACCTGACGGCTGCGCTGGCGGATGGCATCCTGGACGGCGCTTGAGAGGACGAGGTCGAAGTTGCTGGCTCCTATGGTGCGGACGAAGGCGAGCGGGTCGACGATGCGGAACTTGAGGAAGAACTCGATGGCCTTGAGCGGCACGTTCTCGCGGGTCGGGCAGACGGCTACGGGCGCTAAGTACGGGATCTCGGTGGCCGTATCAACGACGAACTCCACCTTGTCCCACGGCCGCCAGAGGTAGTGGCGCCCCGGTGTCAGGGTCCCTTCTATTCTGCCATAGCGCGAGAGGACGCCGGTCGTCCCCTGCTCTATCTCCACGATGGCCCCGCGCCAGAGCCAGAGGAGGGCGAGGGCCAGGAAGAAGAAGGCGACGAGGCCGGCGAGGACCGCGACCCCGACGTTGCCGGAGAAGAGGCCGAAGCCCATCACGTAGATGGCGACGCCGAGAAGGAAGAGCCAGCCGTAGCGCCGGCGGTCCTTGAGGATGACGACCGGCACGATCTGGCCGCCGTCCCCGCCCCTCAGGTACTGCCGCACCCCGGACCAGCCGGAGACGACCTCCTTTATCCGGGAGAACTCCTGCACGTTCGCCACCGACCGGGCGGGCGCCCCCATCGACTCGGCCATCAGGCCTCCTCCCCGTTCGTGCCGGGCCCTTCGTCGTGGCCGAGGCGCTCGACGCGCTCTTTCACGGCCTCGTCCGTGACGGACTGCCGGATCTCCTCGACCCTATCCTCGGTCGCCGCCTCGGCGACCGGGCGTTCCTGTGGTCCTTCTTCCGGCTGGGCGGCGTGGCCGTTGGAGAGGCGTTCTATCTCCTGGGCGCGGTCGTGGATGCGGGCCTGTATCTCCCCCATCCGGTCCCGGATGGCCTGCATGTCTTCCGGCGTGAAGAGCGGCTCCCCGCCCGTCCCGATCATGCGCCGCGAGATCTCCAGAAAGTCCACCGCCTCCTCGCCGCCGGCCCCGATCTGGACGACTTGCGGCAGGCTGTCCGCCACCCCCGAGAGCTTCTCCAGCACGTCCTGCTGAAAGCGGTACTCCAGGATCTCCGGCGCCGCGGCGCTGCTTACAGCCCGGATGTCGAGCGCCTGGGCTTCGAGCAGCGACGCGTTGGCGTTGGCCGTGCTCTCGGCCTCGACCATCCGCTCGCGGGCGCTGGCGTTGGCCCGGTTCGTCTCACGCTCCCGCGCCGTGTCGATCTGGGCCTGGTAGGTCGCTATCTCGGCGCTTATCGCAGACCGCGTCTCGCGCAGGGACGCGAGTTCTCCGCGCAACTCACCCTCGTCTTGCTCCTTGCGAAGGCGCAGCTCGTACTCGTAGGTGTAGGCTTCTTTCGCCACCCGAACCATCTCGGGGGCGGCGAGGTCCATCCTGTACTCCTGGCTTGAGGGCTCGGCGTGGGTGATGTTGGCGTTGGTGAACCGAATCGCCGGCAGGAACTGTTCGTTCAAGGAGTCGATGAACTTCTGGGTGCTCTCGCCGACGAGGTCGTAGATGTCCTCGGCGCGCTGCTCGTAGATCAGGGCCCGGGTAACCTCGCTTATGGCGTTCTCGAGCTTGTCCGAGAACCCCTTGACACCGCCAACGGTGAAGATGAACTCCGCCGGTTCCTCGATCCTGAACTGCAGAAAGAGGTCGACGCTAGCGTTGACCCGGCTCGACGTGGGCGCCTGCCTGATGGGGGCGTTGTACGGGTACTCCCTGGTCGTGTTGACGATGTAGCTGACCTGTTTCCACGGGTTGAAGAGCAACTTCCGTCCGGCGCCGACGACCTCTTCGAGCTTCCCGAAACGGGTGATGACAGCGCGGCAGCCGTCCGGGACCATCACCACGCTCTGGCGCCACCAGGTAAACGCGGCGAGCCCGATCAGGAGCAGCCACAGGTGCGGCCCGAAGACCGCGAGACCGATGGGTGCGACGTCCGCTATCTGGCTCAGGGCGACCGTCACCACGACCCCGAGAAAGACGAACACGGCGAGCATCCCTATGGGCATCAGGCGCCAGAAGAGGGACTGGCGGTTCGGGATGACCACGGGGGAGATCGCGTTAATGAACCTCCCCGATTCGTCCACGGTCGGGAAGCTCCGGTTGACGATCTCCGCCGCCTCCGAGAGCGCGGCGGTCTGCTGCTCTATCCTGGTGCCGGTCGTCCCCCCGCGCTCCCGCGCGGACAGGAAATCTCTGGCGTCGATCTTGAACTGCTCGGCCTGGTCCTCCCCGCCGAAGTCCTCGACCGCGTCCCGCACCCTCTCGCCAAGCCTCGCCACAAGAACAACCTTCCCACCCCGTCAGACGTCCACGAACCCTTTCGCAGACCATGTTTGCACGGTCGCGTCTACCACACAACCCGGATCGGGGTCCGCCCTCCTCTAGTCGAAGAGACCAGCTCGAGCCCCACCATCTCTACGAAACGAGACCGTGGATAGTTTCGGGAACCGCCCGCGTAGACGCCCCCACCCTTCATGCGCGACCCGAAGTCCGGGTCTTTGAGCCTCCCACCCCGCATCGAGCGAACGCGGTTGAGCACCTTCTCCTTGCAATTCGGGAACTCTGTCCCCGTCGTTCACCTTTTACCGGGCACCTTTCAGGGCCTCTCTGTCGGACTTTTTGAGGCCCTCGACGATGATGTCGTAGGACGTGTCCAGGAGTTCGATCACCTCGTCTTCCGGAACGTTTCCGTCGCAGGTGAGGGTGTTCCAGTAGCGTTTGTCGAAGTAGCGGGCCGGTCGGACGGACGGGTACTGCCCGCGCAGGAGGCCGGTAAGCTCCGGGTCCGCCTTGAGGGTAATCTTCACCGGCGACTCTTCGACGTGAAGGACGGCGAAGATCTTGCCGCGGACCTTGAAGACCCGGTGTTCCTGGCCGAAGGGAAATCCCGACGTGGAGCCCGGCTTCCGCCCGCAATGGTATTCCAGGTACTCCGGGAGCGGCCGTTCTTCCAACAGAGGCTTCCTTTCGTGGGCTGAACCTTCTCGAAGAGAAGTCTAATCACCGACCTCGTCTCTCCAACCGGCCGTTTTCGGATACGGGGCGCCGGAAAGCGGTAGGATATTGGGTCGGAGTTGGAACGGGACCGGAGATCGCGGTCAGAGGCCACGGGGAGGTTCGGTGAGAATGGGCCTGTACGCACAGAGCACCGCTTGCGCCAAGTCGCCGCCCGCCCCTGCCTCCCTTTCGGGCCGGGGCCGTTCGCTGTGAGGCGGGCCGTCAGGCCGGCGGTCTTCTCCACGTTCGTGATGCTGTTCGCGTTCGTGAGCCTGTTGCCGGTGGCGTGGGTTTTCAAGACGAACGCGGTGGGCAGGATCGTAAGCCCCGGAGAGCTCTTCGTCCCGCCGACCGAGGTGTTCGCGCCGGGCTTCTCGCTGCTGCCCTACGTCTCCCTCCTCCACGATTTGGATTTTCTGCGGCCCCTGGCCAACGGGGTCATAACCGCCGTAACGACGGCGGTCGTGTGCTTTTTGATCGGCTCGATGGCAGCCTACGCCATCGCCCGGAACGGGTTCCGGCCCGGCAAGACCTCCCTGACGCTGGTGCTGGCGATGGGCCTCCTGCCCCCGCTCGCGGCCGTGGCGCCGCCGCTCGTCCGGTCTGCGGTCCTCGAGGTCTCGCACAGCCGCCTGGCGATGCTGGTGCCCGACCTCGTCGTCGCGCTGCCGCTCGCCATCTGGTTTCTCGTGGCGTATTTCAGGGAGCTGCCGGCGGAGCTCGGGGAGGCGGCCCGGGGGGACGGGACCCAGACGGGAACCTTCTGGCGCGTCATGCTGCCGGTCGCCACCCCGGGTGTGCTGACCACGGCCGTGCTCACGTTCGTGTTCGCCTGGAACCAGTACCTTTTCGCCGGGAACCCGGCGTTGGAGGAGAGGCTGCGGCCCGTGGCGGCGGTCCTCCCCGAGATGCCGAACGACCTCCTGCCAGCCCTGTCCGTCGTCGTCACCCTGCCCCTGGTGGCGCTCGTCCTGGGCTACCAGCGCCTCGTGGTGGTAGGGTCCCCTCCCGCCGTGGACGGGAGAACGAGCCCCCGAACGGGGAACCGGGCAAAGGTGCATGCCCGGAGGGTCGCGCCCGGCGTCGCCACGGCCATACTGCTGCTGGCCCAGAGCTGGGCGTTGTTGCTGTTCTTGCGCCACGGGTGGGACGCGCTCGCCTTCTCCTTCCCGCTCAACTACGGGGAGGGGCCGCTGCTCGACCAGGCGGTGAGGCTCGCGGACTTCAAGAACATCTACCCCGGGGATCTCGGGGAGGCGCCTTACACCATCTCCAACTATCCCCCGTTCTACCTGCTGGTGCAGGCCCCGTTCGTGTGGCTCTTCGGGCCCGAGTTCTGGTACGGGCGCCTGATCTCACTCGCAAGCGTCGCCGCCACGGCCCTCTTCGTCGCCCTGACCCTCTACACGCTGACCCGCGACCGCATCGCCGCCCTGGCCGCCGGCCTGACCTTCCCGGCGATCCCCTACGTCCTGCGCTGGTCCTCTCTCGGCCGGGTGGACCTTCTCGGCCTCGCCCTCTCGTGGGCCGGGCTGTTCGCCGTCGTGCGCTGGCCAGAGAGGCGGCGGACCATGGTCGTCGCGGCCCTCCTGTTCGTCGCGGCCGTCTCGACCCGCCAGACCTACGTGCTCGCCGCCCCGCTCACGGCCTTCGTGTGGCTCCTGGTTCAGGGGAGGCGTCGCAGGGCGCTTGAGCTGGCCGGGATCTCCTGCGGCCTGGGCCTCGTCTCGTTCCTCGCCCTGAACGTCGCCACCGACGGCGGGTTCTTTCTCAACACCGTTATCGCCAACACGAACGACTTCCGGTGGGAGCGGGTCAGCTTCAACGCTTTGGGCGCCCTCCTGGCCTGCCCGCTGCTCCTCCTCGGCGGCCTCGCGTTTTTGTGGAAGGCGCCGCGCGACCGGGTGTGGTGGCTCGTGGGGCCGTACCTGGCCCTCACCGTCCCCTCCGCTCTGCTCGTCGGCAAGGTCGGCTCCGACGTCAACTACCTACTGGAGCTCTCCGCGGCCCTCTGCCTGGCGACCGGCGCCCTCATAGCCTGGCAGCGCGAACGCCCGCGCCTCAGGGCGCTGCTCATCGCGCTGCTCGCCGTGCAGGTCCTGGCGCTCGCCCAGTCCTCCCTCGTCCCCTCAGGCCTGCAGGACTACGTAGTCGACGAGGAGCGGGATGTCCGCCAGCTCTCAAAGATCGTGGCCGCCGCAGACGGGCCGGTCCTGACCGACGAGTACATGGGCCTCCTGCCCCTCAACGGCAAGCACATCCAATTCCAGCCCTTCGAGATGACCCAACTCTCCCGCGACGGCGCCTGGAACCAGGACCGCGCCGTAGAGTCCATCCGTAAAGAAAAATACTCTGTCATCATGATGTGGGAACCCCCGTTCGCCAAAGACATAAAGCAAGACCGCTGGACCGACGAGATGCTCGCCGCGGTCGAGGCCAACTACGAGCCCGAAGAGAGGCTCGCGGACATGGTGGTGTACCGCCCGAAGTAATGAGGCATCAGATTCCCGGGAGGCGAGGCCCTAGTTCGTGATTCGGGACGTCGGTTGATTACCCTGTGGCGGAACGGGGCGGGGCGAACCGACGGTCAGCCTCTCGCCGGAACGGACACCGCTCGCCAACGAAAACCTTTAACTTTATGCCTACTCTTCCGTTATCTTCTCGCCGCGCATGAGTTGCTCCAGGCGTGAGATCTGGTCGGTGCTGCCGAGCACGATGAGGGTGTCGCCGGCCTGGAGCCTGTCGATCGCCGACGGGGTGGTGTCGAAGTTGCCCTCCCTGGTCCGAAACGCCAGGACGATGGCCCCGGTACGCTCGCCGATGCTCAACTCCCCGATAGTGCGGCCGGCGATGGCCGAGTCGTCCGGCACGGCGAACTCTTCGAGGCGGAACTCTATGCCCTTCTCCCCGCGGGTGACGACGTCCAGAAAGTCAACGACCAGGGGCTGGGTGGCGAGGGAGGCGAGTCGCCTGCCGCCGACGGCGTAAGGGGAAAGGGTGCGGTCGGCGCCGGCTATCTCCAGCTTGGCGGCCGACTCCTCGGTTGAGGCGCGGGCGACGATGTGGAGCTTCGGGTTGAGCTTGCGGGCGGAGAGGACGACGAAGACGTTGTCCGCGTCGGAATCTACGGCGGCCACGAGCCCGCGGGCGCGTAGGATGCCGGCCTCCTCCAACGTCTCGTCGTCGGCGGCCTCGCCGAAGAGCGCCGGGTAGCCCTCCCCCAGGCACACCTCAAGAGTCTTTGGATCCTGTTCGATCACGACGAACGGGACGCCGTCTAGCGCGAACTCCGCGGCCACCTGCCGGCCGACCCGGCCGTAGCCGCAGAGGACATAGTGCCCGTTTAGCCTGGCTATCTCCGTCCTCATCCGCCTACTCCTGAAGTAGTCCCGCACCGTACCCTCGACGGCCAGCGCCACGAGCGAAGTCGTGGCGTAACCAAGGACAGCGACGCCGCTGATTATAAGGACGATGGTCCATAGCCGCCCGCCGACACTCTCGTCGAGATCCCTGACCTCCTCAAAACCGATGGTGCCCACGGTTATCACCGTCATGTACAAGGCGTCGAGGAAACTCCAGCCCAGGACCAGGTATCCGATCGTACCCACGACGATAATCCCCGCGAGCATGAGGACCGCGAGCCGGATGCGCCTGGTCGCCTCGCCCTCCGGCCCGAAGACCGCCTCGAAGGCACCCCGATCTCCAGACCTCCTCCCCGCCATACGCGGGATTATACCGGCGGGGGTGCTGGCCGACCGTCCCTCTGGTCCAGGAGGGTGAGGAAGCCAGCCCGCTGCTCGGCGGTCCCGACGACGCTCACGGTATCGCCGGGCTCCAGCGTGAGGTCCGGGCCGGGGTTGGTGACGACCTCGTCGCCGCGGACGAGCGCGACGATGGAGGCACCGGTCTTGGCCCGAACCCCGAGCTCGCCGATAGCGCGGCCCGCGAGGGCGCAGCTTTTTGGGATCTCCATCCAGTCGCTCTCTATCATCCTGGAGGCACGGCGGAGTTGGGCCAGGCTGTCCCCGTCGTCGTCCGCGTCGG
>JACDFX010000243.1 GCA_013815575.1 Rubrobacter sp. | reverse complement strand
GTCCCACCGCGAGTTCCGGGAGAAGTACAGCCTGAACTTCCCGCTCCTCACCGACGAGAGCGGCCGTGCGGCCGAGGCTCTGGGCATACTCCGCGACAATGGAGAAGTGGCGAACCGCGTCACCTTCCTGCTCGCCCCGGACGGCAACGTCGCGAAGGTCTACCCGGAAGTTTCGCCCGAGACCCACGCCGACGAGATCCTCGCAGACGCGGAGTCTCTCTAGGGTCTTTGTTTCGGGTCGCCGGGGTAAGAAGGGGACAGAGCAGAGAGACAACCCGCGGTAGGAGGTCCAGATGAGCACCGGGAACAGCGGAGACAGGTTTCGGGAGTTGGAGCAGGCGTACGGCGAGTACACGGTCTACGATCAGCACTACGAGAAGGTCGGCAAGGTGGACGACATCTTCGTCGATGAGAACGACCAGCCGGAATACATTGGCGTCAAGACGGGCCTCCTGGGGATGAAGACGACCCTGATTCCGATAGAGCTCGTCCGCGTGAACGACCGGCGCAAGCTCCTGGAGATCGCGGCGGACGAGGAGGCCATAAAACACGCCCCAACCTTCGATAACGACGGCGACATAACGCCGGACTACGAGAACCGCGTCCACGGCTACTTCGGCCTGGAGCGTCCGCCCCACATGAAAAGCAGCGGCGGCTACGGCGGCTACTACGACTCCCCGCAAGACGCCTCCAGGGACGAGGAGCTGCGCGGCTCGGTCGACACCGAGTACGGCGAGCGCGCGGGGGCTTCCACGGGGTCCCCGGGACGTTCGACGGAGACCGCCCCCACGGGCGGCGGCAACCTCGACGTCCCGATCGGCGACCGGGAGCCCCAGGCCCGACCGCCGCGGGAAGAGCCGTCGGCTTCCACCGCGGACCCGCTCGACGCCGACGCGGCGACGCGCGAGGGGGGCGGCAGGCGCGAGGAGATCGAGGTCCAGGGAGACAGCAACGTCAGGGTCTACAAGCGGGCCGCCCGCCCAGCCCGCTAGCGGCAGCCACGGCGACCCCGCCGTCTTTCTCATAGGCTCCCAAGTCCGGGCGCCACTCCGCGTATAGAATGGGCCGAACGGTAGGGGTCTGAGTAGCCGCGCTCGCGGTACGGGGAGGTCGTCGACGGTGGAAGCGCAACTGCAGTACGGGACGGAGAACCTGAACGTCGAGGTGCCGTCCTCCAACGTGACCGTGCTGGCGCCCCGGCCCGAAGAAGGCCTGCCCGACGAGGCAGAGGCTTTCAGGAAGGCTGTACGTAATCCCATCGGCTCCGCGCCGCTAAGAGATCTCGTCGGCGCGGACGAGAGGCTCGCCGTGGTGATCCCGGACATCACCCGCGCCCTTCCCCGCGAACGCCTCCTGCCCTGGCTCTTCGAGGAACTTGGCCACGTCCCGCCCGAGAACGTCACCATCGTCAACGGCACCGGCTCCCACCGCGCGAACACCGAAGAGGAGCTCGTGGCGATGGTCGGGCGGGACGTCTACGCCCACTACCGCGTCGTCAACCATGACGCCCACGACCCGGGGACGCTCCTCTTCGCCGGCACGACGCCTGAGGGGCGGGACGTCTACATGAACCGCGAGTACGTCGAGGCGGAGCGGCGAATCGTGCTCGGTTTCATCGAGCCTCACTTCATGGCCGGGTTCAGCGGCGGGTACAAGGGCGTCTTCCCGGCCGTGGCGGACGTGGATTCGATCATGCACTACCACAGGGCCGCGGTCATCGGGCACGAGCGCAGCACCTGGGGAGTTATGGAGGACAACCCGACGCAGGACCAGATCCGGCAGAACGGCTCCCTCCTGCCGCTCGACTTCTGCATAAACGTAACCCTCAACCGCCACCGCGAGATCACCGGCTTCTACTGCGGCGACCCCCTCGCCGCCCACGAGATAGGTTGCGAAGCGAGCAAGTCCTCAGTCATGGTCCCCTGCGAGCACGAGTACCCTATCGTCGTCACCACCAACGGCGGCTACCCGCTCGACCAGAACCTCTACCAGGCCGTAAAAGGCATGTCCGCGGCGGCCCAGATCGTCTCAGACGGCGGCCTCATCATCTCCGTCGCCCGCTGCAACGACGGCTTCCCCGACCACGGCAACTTCCGCGACATGCTCCTCGAACACACCTCCCCCGAAGCCATGCTCGAAACCATCTACGCCCCCGGCTTCTCCAAGTACGACCAGTGGCAGGTCCAGCTCTTCGCCCACATCCTGCAAAAGTCCCGCGTCGCCCTCCACAGCGAGATAGACCCCGAGGCCGTCCGTGCTGTCCACCTGGAACCCGTCGAGGACATGGCGGCCCGCATCACCAAAGAGCTAGAGAGCATCGGCCCGGACGCCCCCATAGCCATACTTCCCGAAGGTCCCATGGCCGTGCCTTACCTGGAGCACGCGCAAGTTAGAGCCTGAACGCCGGGCTCCTGAGACAAGCAACCATGACAGAGCAAGGAGTATTGTTTTGCCAAGGCCGACCATGACGAGTAGGGGTCGGCTTACGGTTCCCAAAGACGTACGAAAACGGCTAGGTTTGAAGAGCGGGGATCGGGTGATTTTCCAGCGCGAGGGGGATTCAGTGCGTCTCAGGGTCGAGCGGCGGAAGAGCCTAGGGGAGCTTCGGGGCAGCCTGCCAGCCAACGGGCAGTATCCGGGCAAGGAAGGCGAGCGAGAGGCGACATGGGAGCACGCGGTAGTTCGGGTACTCGATAAGTCTTCTAAGGGACGCTGATGCTGAACTACGATACCTTGCTATTATCTCGATAGTTCCGGGTCAACGAAGATCCGAAAGAGGAGAATCGCATGACGGAAAAGAAAACGAATCTCGAACCCACGAAGAGAGCGAGCAAGGATCTTCGAGACTATGCCCGGCGCGCGAAGAAAATGCGTGACGAGTTCGCAGCCCAGGGGCGTCGCTTCTCCGACTCCGCGGAGATCATCCGCAAAGATCGCGACTCCCGTACTTGAGCGAGCGGGGGCTTCGCCCGCTGGTGTTGGATACCAACGTGGCGGTCAAGTGGCACCTCAACGAAGAGTGGAGTGAAGAAGCCTCCGACGTACTCGCCTCCGTGGGCAACACGATTTCGGAATTTCTGGCACCCGGCACCATACAGCCCGAATTCTTCAACACGCTCTGGCAGCGGCAAAGACGGGGCGACATTACGCCCGACGAAGTCCGACGGGGCTGGGAAGATTTCGTGGCAGGCGAACCGATCACGCTGTACGCCCCGGAAGACTTGATGCCACGCGCCGCGGAGATCGTGTTGGAGACTGGTGTGATCGTCTACGATGCCCTGTTTCTAGCTCTGGCTGAGGATGCGAATACGGTCCTCGTCACCGCCGACGAAAAACTGCTCAGGATCATCGAAAACACGGTCTTCGCCAATCTCGCCCTTCCTCTGGCAAATTTTCCGGATCTTACTCGTTAGCTTGTGCCCGCTTCCACGATGAAGCGGGTCAGGCGCAGGTGGACGCCCTCGTCCTCGTCGGTGACGTAGAAGGCGCGGTCGTCGTCGGCGATGGCGATACCCTCGACACGCGGCAGGCCCGGGAACTCTCGGACGAACTCGCCTTTTAGCTCTCCGGAGTGGGCGTCTGGCGGCATGACGCAGCGGAAGTGGGTGGCGACGGTCTCCCGGCCGCCGGGGTAGTCCTGAACGAGGACGCTCCCCTTGTCCCGGCTGTCCACGTTGCCGGTCACGAGGTGTAGCTCCTCACCGTCTTGCGTGGGATGGAGGGCGAGGTCGCGGACACCGGCGATGTCGCCGCCCTTGCCAACGGCGTCCACAGTCCAGAAACCGCGGACTCCGGGCAGGCCATCCCTCTCGAAGAGGCGGTCGATACCTTCGATCTCGACGAGGACGGGGCGTCCGTTGGCGGCGGTCGGGAAGCGGAGGCCGAGGAGCAGGGAGCCGTCCTGCCTGAAGGCGGCGCCTTCTATGTTGATGGGATAGTCGTCCTCGCGCACGAGGCCGGACCACTTCTTTTTCTCCTTCTCGCCGCGTTTGATAGTGGCGTCTATGAGGGCCTCGCGGGCCCCTTCGCCGCGTGGGATGAGGTCGATGCCGTGTTCTTTGAAGGCGTCGTTGACGACGCGGTGAAGGGCGAAGCTGCGGCGGGCGACCTCGAGGTGCATCGCCGGGTCTTCGGTAACGTGCTCGACTTCGGCCTCGTGGAAGCGGGCGACGAAGCCCCTCTTGGGTTGGAGCGGGCCGGACTTGCTGCCGAAGTGGGAGCCCAGGATGTAGACCGTGCCGCTGGTGTGGTCACGTGTGATCGCCTCCGCGTCCTCCGTCCTGCCGGCGTCCCCTGTCACGCGGGCGTGCAGGCGCTCTATCTCCCAGCCTTCATCCTGCGGGGAGCCGCTGCGGTGGCCGATGGCGGCGACGCAGTCCTCG
>JACDFX010000242.1 GCA_013815575.1 Rubrobacter sp. | reverse complement strand
CCTTCGGACTGCTGCTACGGTAGCCCGTGGCGGCGGTGCCACTCCTCTAAAGATTCCTCCGGGTACTCGGGGAAGTGTTTCTCGCCTTCGCCCGACGGGACTTCGCACCACGGCGCCGCGTAGTTCAGCATGAGCCGGACGCGCTCCGGGGGCCTCGGGAGCGGGGTGTCCACCGCCGAGGCGAAGGGGTGGATCAACTCGGGCCACATCGGGTTGAAGAGCCAGAGATAGCTGCCGCAGCCCCGGCAGAAGTTCCGCTCCGGCGCGCCGCGATCCTGGCTCCTGGCCGCGTAGACCGAGAGATTTTCTCTACCCTCGACCTCCAGCGTGCTCGCGTCGGCCCCGAGGTTGATGGCGTAGCCCCCGCCGCCGGCCGTCTTGCGGCAGATCGAGCAGTAGCACTCCTGGTAGGGGTACGGGGTCGAAGACTCGATCCGGAACCGGATCGATCCGCAGTGGCAAGATCCTTCGAGAAGCACGGTATCCTCCTACTCCGAGCTTTCTGTTGCCGTCGGAGAACTGCTTACCCGTCGCGGCCTGTTGGTAAAGTGGCCGAGGAGGCTCAGGCCCCGAGAGATCCTTCCAGCGTCACCGGCTTTTCGTTCCCGCTCACCACTGGACCCGGGGTACTCAGGCGCTTCAGCAGTTGCTCGCGCGTCTCGTCCTCGTCGCCGCGCGTGCGAACCGGGCTTCCCGAAACTGTGTACCAGTCTTCCGTGCCGGCGTAGCGCACAGAGACGTGGAGCCCGTCGGCTTCGGGCCGGCAGAGGAGGTCCAGCTCTCCGGTAAAGGCGCCCGCCTCCTCGGTCATCACGCCGCCGGCCGTGGAGGTGAAGGTCGAGCGGAGCTCGTTTTTAGAACCCGTCATCTCTTTTTGCAGGCTGCGAGCATCTGGTTCAGGGACACTTTCTCTTGAGGGTTGATGGTCAGGTCGTAGTCGGATTTCACGGAGATCCAACCCTTCGCGTAGGAGCACCAGATAGCCCGGTTGGGCGGCTTCCACGCCTCGGGGCCCTTGTCCCCCTTCTCCTGGTTGGCGTTGTCCTCGACGGAGAGGAGGTTGTCCGGGTCGTTGGCGTAGCGCTCTCGCTTCGCCTCGTCCCATTCGGAGGCTCCGCTCCTGTACGCGTTCGCGAGGGGGACGAGGTGGTCTATGTCTATATCCAGGGGATCCGTGTAGGTTCGCCTGGTGTAAGGGTCGAGCCACCGCCCGGACTCGACGTCGCAGCCCTCGCCGACGACCACGCTCTCGCCGTCACGCATGAGCGCCGCCTCCCTGACGTCACAGGCACTGTCGGAGACGCGCCACCCGAACTCCTGGGCATCCGACCAGTGCGGGAAGTCTTCCCGGTCGTACCCGGACATGGAGCCGGTCGGCGAGACCTCCAACTTTTCGAGGGCCCTCCCGGCCGCGCCGGGGCTGACCCTGGCCTCGCGGCCCGCCGTCGCCCCGCTCTCCCTCAAAACTTCTTCTATCTCGGAACAGGAGATCAGGGTCGTGGCCGTACCGAGGACCGCGGCGAGCACCGCCATGCGGCGCAAGAATCGCCTCACGGGCGTCTCCGGCCACCCACCTTGACGCGCTTCGGGTTCATGGCGACGTAGACGTTGCCGTCCTCCACCTTGACCTCATGCTTCGGGACGGGCTTGACGGCGGGGAGGCTCTTGGGTTGGCCGGTCTTGACGTCGAAGAGGGCGCCGTGGAGGGGGCACTTTATTTTATCCCCCTGCATACCGCCTTCGCTCAGGTAGGCGAAGGCGTGGGTGCAGACGTCTTCAAAGGCGTGGAACTCACCATCCACATTGCAGAGGGCCACGGGACGGTCCTCGACCCTGTATTGCTTTACCGTGCCGGGGGCGACCTCGTCGGAGGAGGCAACCTTGTGGAACTCCGGCATCTCTAGGCTGCCCGCTCCTCGAAGCCGAGCCCGATCTTGCCTTCTATGGCGCGGTCCAACTTCTCCTTCAGGCCCCTGAGCGGAATGCGGCTCGTCACCTCCCCAAAGAACCCGAACACGACGAGCTTCTCGGCCTCCGCGCGCGGGATGCCGCGGCTCATCAGGTAGAAGAGCTCCACGTCGTCGACCTGCCCGGTCGTCGAGCCGTGGGAGCACTTCACGTCGTCGGCCATGATCTCCAAATTCGGCAGAGAGACCGCGAACGCGTCGTCCGTCCCCAGAATGAGGTTCCTGTTCGTCTGGTACGCGTCCGTCTTCTGCGCCCCCGGCTCGACCCGGATCAGGCCGGAAAAGACGGCTACGGACTCGTCACGCAAAGCCCCCTTGTAGAGCAAATCCGAGTGTGCGTTGGGCGAGATGTGGTCCTGGAGGGTGTGGTGGTCGAGGACCTGGTTCTGGTCTGCGAAGTACAGGCCGAGCATCTCCGAGTCGCTTCCGGTGGCCGTCAGGCCCGCCTCCACGTTGGTACGGGAGAGCTGCGAGCCGAGCGCCACGACGAGGCTGCTGATGGTCGAGTCCTTACCGGCCTGGCTGCGGATGGTGTTGAAGTGGAGCACGTTGCGCTCCCAGTTCTGCAGCGAGACGTAGCGCAGGTTCGCCCCCTCGCCGACGTAGAGCTCGACGGCCCCGTTGGAGAACGCCGGGTCCTCGGCGCCCGCGCTCGCGTACTCGTCTATGTACGTCACGGAAGCACCCTCTTCGACCACGACCAGGGTGCGCGGCATGATCGAGCCGACCACGTCCAGCCATCTATAGCTCTGGATCGGCACCTCCACTTCCACCCCGCGCGGCACGTACAGGAACGAGCCGCCGGCGAAGCCGGCCGCGGAAAGCGCCGCGAACTTGTCGTAGTCCTCCGGCACGAGCCCGAAGAGCTTCTCCTTCACGATCTCCTCGTGCTCCCGTATCGCCGTGTGCAGGTCGGTAAAGACGACCCCCTTGCGGGAGAGTTCGTCGTCCACGCGAGAGTAGGCCGTCTCGGAGTTGTGCTGCACGAGCAGGGCCGAGTTCTCCTCGCCCTCGTTTATGAGTTTCTGGACGGCGTCTGGAAGGTCACCCTCACTCTCGGCGTCCGGGCTCGGGGCGTAGGGGAGGAAGTCCTCGACCCGTACGTCGGAGATGTCCGTGTAGCGCCACGCCTCGTCGCGCAAAGAGGGCATCGGCAGCGCCTCGAAGGCCCGCCACGCGGATAGACGCCTCTCCGCGAGCCAGTCCGGCTCTTCCTTGAACGAGGAGAGGGCCTTCACCGTCTCCTCGGTGATGCCCTTGGACCTGAGAACTTCCGGCGCTTCCTTCTGCTGCATAAGACCTGCCTCTTCCGTGTCCGACAAAACGGGGCGGACCCGCAGAGGAGTCCGCCCCGAACATTGTGTTGCTACAGGCGGCGGTGCTTAACCGACCGAGCCTTCCATCTCGAGCTGGATCAGGCGGTTCAACTCGATCGCGTACTCGAGCGGAAGCTCCTTGGCGATCGGCTCGATAAAGCCGTTGACCACCATCGCCATCGCGGCCTCCTCGGAGAGCCCGCGGCTCATCAGGTAGAAGAGCTGGTCCTCACCGACCTTCGAGACCGTGGCCTCGTGCTCGGTGTTGACCTTCTTCTCCTCGATCTCGATGTACGGATACGTGTCAGTCCGCGCGTTCTCGTCGAGAAGCAGCGCGTCGCACTCGACCCGGCTCTTGGAGCCGACAGCACCCTCGTGGACCTTGAGCAGCCCGCGGTACGTGCTCCGGCCTGTCCCCCTGGAGATCGACTTGGAGGTGATGAGCGACGAAGTATTCGGCGCGGCGTGGACGACCTTGCCGCCAGCGTCCTGGTGCTGGCCGTCGCCGGCGTAAGCCACCGACAGGATCTCACCGCGGGCGCCCTCGCCGGTCAGGTAGACCGCCGGGTACTTCATGGTGAGCTTGGAGCCGAGGTTGCCGTCGACCCACTCGACGGTCGCGTTCTTCTCGGCGACCGCCCGCTTGGTGACCAGGTTGTAGGTGTTGTGCGACCAGTTCTGGATGGTCGAGTACCTGATGCGCGCGTTCGGCTTCGCTATAAGCTCGACGACTGCCGAGTGGAGCGAGTTCGTGGTGTACGTCGGGGCGGTGCAGCCCTCGATGTAGTGAACGTAGGAGCCCTCGTCGGCGATGATCAGCGTCCGCTCGAACTGGCCCATGTTCTCCGCGTTGATGCGGAAGTACGCCTGTAGCGGGATGTCGATGTGGACCCCTGGTGGGACGTACACAAACGAGCCGCCGGACCACACCGCCGAGTTGAGCGCCGAGAACTTGTTGTCGTCGGCCGGGATGATGGTCCCGAAGTACTCGCGCACGAGGTCCTCGTGCTCGCGGAGGCCCGAGTCCATGTCCATGAACACGACACCGGCCTTATTCCACTCCTCCTTCAAGGAGTGGTAGACGACCTCGGACTCATACTG
>JACDFX010000241.1 GCA_013815575.1 Rubrobacter sp. | reverse complement strand
CGGCCCGACGCAGGGCGTCCAGGCCACCGCGAACGACGCCCCGAACAGCAGGGGCGCGAGATGCCCCGACCGGAGACCCGGCCGCGGCGAGTATTGTCGGTCCAGGAACGGAAGGCGGAGCAGGCCCGTCAGGTGCAGCCCAAGCAGGATCACGACCATCCCCGCGATCCGCGAAAGCCACGCGAGCACCTCCGTCGCCATCCCCTGCAGCACCGCCCCCAGCGTCACCCCGAGCCCGGCAAAAACGGCCGAAAATCCCACCACGAAAAGGACCGTGCTCAAAAGAACGTCCCGTCGCCTGAGATCCGAGACGTCCAGCGACGTGCCCGCCAGTTGTGCGAGGAAGGCCGGGATCACCGGCAACATGCACGGCGAAAGAAAAGAGGCCAGCCCGGCAAAGGCGGCGACCACGAGCGTCGGGTCCGCCACTCTAGTCTTTCATCGAGGCTTCGGCCCGTATGTTCATCCAACCACTCCAGATAGCCTGCCACCACGATTCTCACACGGGCATACCCGGACAACAACGAATTCTCGGGTGGAAACGCCCAACCGTAAGAGAGGCGTAAGGTTTGCCGCCCGGGGCGCGAAGCGCCGTGCCGACGAGCCTACAGCCCTAGGCGCGGCGAAGCGTGAAGCGGAAGCGCGAGCCCCCTCCGAGGCTGCTCTCCACGTCCATCGTGCCCCCGTGGGCCTCGATCAGACCCCTGGCTATCGCGAGGCCAAGGCCGGCCCCTGGCGCGCCGTCCTCTTCGGACCGGGTACGGGACCTTTCGGCCCGGAAGGATCGTTCGAAGACACGGGGCAGGTCTTCCGGGGCGATGCCCTCGCCGGTGTCCGAGACCTCCACCCTGACCTCGCCCCCGTGTGGCGCGGCGCGCAGGGCGACGGTGCCGTCGGCCGGGGTGTGGCGCAGGGCGTTCGAGACGAGGTTGTGGAGGACGCGCTGCAGCCTGGGCGGGTTGGCGAGTACGGGGTCGACGTCGCCCGAGATTTCCCCGACGAGGCGCACGCTCCGGTTGTCGGCCTGCGGCTGGAAGCTTGAGATGGTGTCGGAGATCAGGTCGTGCAGGGAGGACTCTTCGAGGGTGAGCTGCAAGACCCCGGCGTCTATCCGGGCCAGCTCGAAGAGGTCGTCCACGAGGCGGCTGAGGTGAGTGAGCTCGCGGCGCGCGGAGGAGAGGTAGCGGGCCTCGGCCTCGGGGTCGGCGGCAACACCGTCGGCGACGGCCTCGATAAGGGCCCTCGTGGAGGCGAGCGGCGTGCGCAGGTCGTGGGAGACCGCGGCGATGAGGTCGCGCCGGGTCTTCTCCATCTCCCGCTCGCGTTCGGCGGCCGCTTCGAGCGCCCGGGCCATGCGGTTGAAGTCCTCGGCGAGGCCCGCGACCTCGTCGTGGCCCTCCACGGGCACCTCGGATTCCAGATCGCCTGTTGCTATTCTGGCCGTCCCGGCCCGTACCCGCTCGATGCGATCAGCCAGCATCCGCCCGCAGAGCAGGCCGAAACCGACAGAGAGGATGGCCGCGAAGACGAGCATGGTCAGCAGGAGCGAGAGGTCGTGGCCGGAGAGGAACATGGCCCGCGCCCCGGCAAGCATCATTCCGAGGAGGAGCAGGCTCCCGATCAGGCTCGCCCCAGCGAGCTGCGCCCGCACCCCGCCGAGCCGCCCGAGCACGGCCGGCCGCACGAGCACCAGCGCCAACAACCCACCCCCGCCGCCCGCCGCGGCGAGCAGCAGCGCCACGAGCGGCAGGTCCGCCGTCGGCAGGCGCAGAAGGACCGCGGCGAGAAGGGCCGCCGCCAGGGAGACGGCGAGGAACAGAAGCGCCAGGCCGGCCGTGCGGAGCGTCCCCTTCATCCGCCGAACTTGTAGCCGACGCCCCACACGGTCTGCAGGTAGCGCGGGTGGGCCGGGTCGTGCTCGACCTTTTCGCGCAGCCGGCGCATGTGTACGGTAACGGTGCTCGTGTCCGCGGAGAACGCGTAGCCCCAGACCACCTCCATGAGATGGTCGCGGGCGTAGACCCTGCCGGGGCTGGAGGCCAGGTGGTAGAGAAGGTCGAACTCCCGTGCCGTGAGGGTGGCGGGCTCACCGCCTACCAGGACCTCGCGCGTGTTCGGGTCGACCCGCAGCCCGTCGAAGGTGAGGACCTTCTCGCCATCGCTACCCGGCGGGGCCTCCCCCGAGCGGCGCAGAACCGCCGCCACCCTCGCGGCCAGCTCGCGCGGGCTGAAGGGCTTCACCACGTAGTCGTCCGCGCCAATGCCAAGCCCGACTATTCGCTCCTCCTCGTCACCGCGGGCGGTCAGCATGATCAGGGGCACCCTCCGCTCGGCCTGCATCCTGCGGCACACCTCAAGCCCGCTCAACCTGGGCAGCATCAGGTCGAGCACGACGAGGTCCGGGACAGCGCTGCGAAAGAGCTCCAAAGCCTCCTCGCCGTCGGCGGCCGAGACGACGTCGTGGCCGTCGCGGCGCAGGTAGAGGCCGACCACCTCCCGGATGTTCGGTTCGTCGTCGACGATCAGGATCTTTGCCATCGCTGAGCCCGTTCCTCCCCTCTCCGCCGGATTATATCCCGCCGTCGTCCGGCCCCGCATCAGTCCTCCTCTCGACCGGGTGGGCGCCACCGCAACCGGTGGCCGCCCCAATTTCTCCGGACCTTTCGACCGGCAAGACCGGCCTCGTCAAGCACCCTGCTTCGTGAGCGAGGGGCGGGCTTCCGACGGAGATGCCTCCGGTCTCGATGCGCTCTCTGGAGATAATCTCTAGACATTGCCAACACACTAACCCCAGGCGCTTACGCGACGGTTACGGGCTCCTTACGAAAGGCTTAAATCTCGGCGGCCGACCCCCACTAGTGGAGAAGCGTTATCGTGTCCGCCGGTCTGCCCTGCTACCCTCCCGGTGGCACAATGGCCCGGAGCTCCCCAGAGAGAGGCAACAGAGTGTCGGAGGTTTGCGGGCCTTGACCCAGGCGCAACCGCGGAGCATCACGTGGCGGCGGCGAGGCCCGTGCTACGGATACGCGGTCGGTGAAGGTGGGGGGGACGGTAGATGAAATCTGTGGCCAAGCTCTTCCGCTCCCGGCTGCTCCCGGTCACCGAACGTCACGGGGATCTCGCCGTCGGCTTCTTGCTCGTCGTCTTTACCCTGATTACGGTGCGGCCTCTCGTGGATGGCGGGACCGTCGTCGGCAAGGACACCATCACCCAGTACTACACCTGGTACTCGTACCTGGGCGAGAGGTTGCGCTCGGGAGACCTTCCGGCCTGGAACCCGTACCAGTTCTCAGGGGCCCCGTTCGCTGGCGACCCGCTGTCCGGGTGGACCTACCTGCCGGCGATGATCCTGTTCACCGCGCTGCCGGTATCGGCGGCGGCCAAAGGCTACCTGTTCGTCCACCTGCTGCTCGCCGGGCTCTTCACGTACGCCCTCGCGCGGGCGCTCCGCATGAACCTGGCGGGCGCCCTGTTGGCGGCGGTGGCCTACGAGTTCAACGTCTTCGTTTACTGGCGCAACCTGTGCTGCTCCCCGTACGTCAGCGTCATGGCCTGGCTCCCGCTCGCGATCCTGGGCACGGAACTAGCGGTTCGGAGTACTCGCTGGCTGGACCGGGTCCTGTGGCTGGGGGTGGGCGGGCTGGCGTTGAGCCAGATCCTGGCCGCGTGGCCCGGGCAGGGCTCCTACTACGCCCTGCTCGCCCTGGGCGGTTACGTGGCCTACCGTACGCTCCTCTCTCCGCCTGAGAACGTCCGCGGCATTCGGGGCCGGGTCCTCGGCTTTGTGTTCTGCGGTAGCGGGGTGCTGCTGTTCGGGTTCGGCCTGGCCGCCGCCGGGTTGCTGCCCAGGGTGGAATATCAGTCGCTCTCCACCCTGGCGGACGGCTACGGCAACATCGAGGGCGTGAGGGCCGCCTGGGGGGGGTGGACGTCGGAAGACTGGAAGAGGTTGCTGACACCCGGCCTCGTGTACCCTGGTCTGACGGTCCTGGCCCTGGCTCTCGCGGCGCCCCTGGTCGCCAGAGCGCGGCACGCCGTACCCTTCTTCTTTGTCCTCTCGGTCTGCACCCTCGTTCTGTCCAGCCCGGACGGTACGCCGCTTCATTCGGCGCTGTACTTCCTGTTGCCCGGTTTTGAATGGTTGCACCCCCACGGGCCCGGACGGATAAAGGTGATCCTATACCTCGGGTTCGCCCTCCTGGCTGGCGCCACGCTGAGCAGCCTGGGGGAGCGGGACCGTAGCACCAGGACCCTGGTCGCCGTTCCCGTCGTGACCTCACTCTTGCTGGCGGTTTACGTCGTGGTGCTTCTCGCGACGGAAGGACCTCCGGCGGGATTTGGTATAGGCGTTTCCCTGGTTTCACTGACGGCCCTGGTGGCAGCCAGCGCGT
>JACDFX010000240.1 GCA_013815575.1 Rubrobacter sp. | reverse complement strand
GGCTCAACCTCGTCGACGATCACCCAGCAGTACTGCTCGAAGTCCTCGTCACCCTTACCCTCGACCTCGACCACAAGGTCGGTGATACCCTCGATGAGACGCTGCTTCTCTGTCCTGTCCAGCACACCACCCACGACGCGCACGTTCACAAAAGCCATTGGTCGCACCTTTCTCTAGTAACGCTTGCTCTTTCTACGATCTCGTCTCGGTCGAAGCGATCTGCGCTCTCCCCCCTCTAGCGAGATTGGCTCCGGTCCAGCCAGGAGTAGGCGAGCCCGGTGGCCGCGGCGTAGACGGTGTGGTGCAAGAGGTCCGTGGCCGTCGCCTTCCCGCCGTACTTGAAGACGGGGGCAGAGACGTTCAGCGCGGGGAGGACTACCTGCTCGGAGCCCCAAACCAGCCCGAGGTGCGCCACGGTCGCCGTGGCCCCCGAAAGACCGGCCGATGCCAGGAGCCCCCGCACACCCCCCCACCCCGTGCCGTACACCACCTCGTCGAAGACATCGAAGCTGCCGCTGTTGACGCCCGCGGCGAACCTCTCCTGGGCCGCGACGTTTATGTCTTTGGGCACGAAATTGCCTCCTCTTCGTCGGTTTCCGACATCGCTCTCGCTTACGGGGTCTTTCCCGGCGGGGCTACCGGGGCAGCTTGGCCGCTATCAGGTCCACCTGCTCTATGGTGGGCTCCTCGATAAGCTCGCCGACGTTCTCCATGAGTGCCGCGGCAACCTGGCCCGAGAGGTGCGCCTGACGGCCCGAGTCGTCCGGGAAAGTGTCGAAGATGCCGAACGTGGTCGGCCCGAGACGGATCGCGTACCAGGTGATCGTGTCCGGCTCCTCGTTGACGAGCGCCAGCCCGCCTTGCAAGAACTGCTCGACCTCGGACTCCCTGCCGGGCAACGCCTCTATACGAACCAGTAGCCCTACGTTTACGTCTGCCATGTTCGGTCTCCTTTCGATGGTTTCTCGTGTTTTGTCTATCCGGTGCTCGATAGGATCAGGCGCGCAGCCTCCTTCGGAACGTCCCACTGGGGGAAGTGCCCGGAGTGGTCGAACCAGTGCAACCGCGCATCCGGGAAGAGCCTCAAAGCCTTGTCAGGCAGAAGCCCGTCATACCGCGCTCGCAGTTAAAGCAGAAGCCGCAGCCGATGTTGAACGGCAGGCTCACCCTGTCCCCGACCTGCACCTTCGAGACACCGCTTCCGACCTCTTCGACGATACCCATGTTCTCGTGGCCAAAGATAAAGCCGGGCTCGGCCGGGGTACGGCCTTCGTACATGTGCAGGTCAGACCCGCAGATGTTGGTCGTGGTGATCCTGACCACGGCGTCCGTCGGCGCCTCTATCTTTGGATCAGGCATCTGCTCGACGGTAACCTTGAACGGTTCCTGGTAAACGACAGCCTTCAAGCGTTCTCCTTATCGTAGTTCGTTGTTCGACCGCGCCGACGGGCCTCTCCGACCTTGACGGACAGAGACGCCCGTCGCCGGACGTCCCACACATCTGGTTACCCGGATGGAACGGGGGCCAAAACATCTTTGGGGACCCCGGAAGAGAATGGTCCGAAACCTTCTGCGAACGCTGTGGCGGGCAAAAAGCTGACCACTAGAGGCTGAAGGCGAAGGCCGGAGCGTGCCGATGCCCGAAAGCTAAGGGCGCGGGGGGCGGAGGGACTCCAGGGCCCTGCCGACGAAGTCGGGAAGTTTTCGCATCTTCGGGACGTGGACGGGCGGGTTGGGGTCGGCGCCCATGTCGTCCATCTTCCGCACCCAGAGCTCGCGCACGAGGACCTGCAAGGCGGCCACCAGGGGGACGGCCACGAAGACGCCAACGATGCCGAAGAGCGTGCCCATCGTGAGGATGGCGAAGACCACCAGAGCAGGGTGCAGGTCCACGGCCCGGCTCATCAAGAGCGGCTGCAGGATGTTGCCCTCGATCTGCTGGATGACGACGAAAGCCAGGATCACGTACACCAACGTGAACGGCTCCGAGATAAGCGCGAGGAGCGCTGGCAGTACGACCGAGACGGTGGCGCCCACGTAGGGGACGAACGAGATCAGGCCGCTAAGGATGCCGAGCAGCAGGGCGAAGGGCACCCCGATCGCCCAGAGCGAGACGGCCCAGAACACGGCGATAAAGGTCATGGCGGCGAGCTGCCCGATAAACCACCGCTGCACCGCGTGGTACATCTCCCACAAGACCTCCCGCGCCCTCTGCCGCCACCCGGCGGGGAAGAGCGAGACGAACCCCTCGACCCAGGGCTCGGGCCTGATGACCATGTAGACGGTGGCGATGAGCACCACCAGCCCCAGCGAGAGCGCCGTGGCGAGCGTCAGCCCCACCCCGGCCGCCGTGGAGACCGCGCTCCCGGTGAGCAATTGACGCCCGAAATCCGGCAGGCTCTCCCCGTTCAGGCTGACCCTGGCGCCGAGCCCGAAGAACTCCTGCACCCTGTTGAAGAGCGCCAGGGCCTCCTCCAAAAGCGCCGGGAAATCCTCCACGAGCTGGGAGGACTGCGCCTCGACGACCGGGACGACCGCGAGGCCGAAGAGGTAGATCACCCCGGCAAACACCGCGATCACGGTGAGCATCCCCCACGTCCGCCCCACCCCCCGCCTGTGGAGGTAATTGACCGGCGCGCTGAGTATGATGGAGAAGAGGATCGTCAACAAGAACGCGAGCACGACCCCCGTGATGCTGTAAACGAAGTACCCGCCCAACAGCAGCGCGAAGACGAGCCCGATGCCCGCGTATACCGTCCGCCCCGAAGAGACGGGTCGCTCCATTTCGCCACTCCTCCGGCCGTCCGAGGGTTCCCCGCTGATGCTCTAACAGTATCTCCGATACGGCCCCGATCCACACCGCCCGGCGAAACACTTACCCAAAGCGGTTGGGCGGCGTGGCGGGATCTGTATGTTAGCCGAGCACGGGGCCCGGTGGCAGGCCTACGAACGGGGCGATCCCGACCGCCATACCGTTCGGTCTACACGAGACGGTCGCGTCGAAGACTGCCCCCTTCGGTAGTCGCCGTCAGAATCCGGAGTTCAGATACTCGCGAACCGAGTTGATGGCGACGGAGCCCTCGCCGACGGCGGGGGCAACCCGCTTCATCGACCGGTACCTGGCGTCGCCGGCCGCGAAGATTCCTGGCATGCTCGTCTCGAGTGGCAGTGGGGGGCGTTCGAGGGGCCATTTCGCGGGCGGTCGTTGGTCGTGCAGGAGGTCTCGATCGGTGACGACGAAGCCCCGGTCGTCGCGCTCGATCTCCGGGGGCAGCCAACCCGTGTGGGGCCTGGCGCCGATGAGGACGAAGAGGGCGGCGGCCGGCACCGTCTCGGTAAGCCCGGACCCGGAGTCCTCCAGGACGAGATGCTCCAACCTTCCCGCTCCGCCGCCGCCCGTGATCCGGGTGTTGAGGCGGACTTCGACGTTCTCGGTCGCCCCTATCTGCCCGAGCAGGTAATCGGAGAGGCTGGCGGCGAGCGAACCGCCGCGTACCAGCAGCGTTACCCTTTTCGCGTATCTGGACAGGTGCATCGCGGCCTGCCCGGCGGAGTTCCCGCCCCCCACGACGTACACTTCTTCCCCGTTTGTAGCCTGGGCCTCGGTCGTCGCGGCACCGTAGAACACCCCCGCGCCGCTCAGGGCTTCGAGGGCCGGGACGCCCAGACGGATGTACGAGGCGCCGGTGGCGATGACCACGGCCCGGCTCATCACCTCGGTCCCGTCGGAGAGGGTCAACACCAGATCCTCCGACCCCTCGCGGTCAAGCTCCCGGCGCAGCCCCGCCGCGCGGCGCTGGAACTGGAAGGAGGCCCCGAACAACCACGCCTGCTGGTAGGCCCGCCCGGCCAACTCCGTGCCGCCGATCCCCCGCGGGAAGCCGAGGTAGTTGCGGATCAGGGAGCTGGTGCCCGCCTGCCCCCCCATGGCCTCCCCGTCCACAACCAGGGTGCCAAGACCTTCGGAGGCGCCGCCCACCGCGGCGGCCAGCCCAGCGGGCCCAGCCCCGATGACGACGAGGTCGAAGCTCCGCTGTTCCGGCTCCATGTTCACCCCGAACGGTATGTTCTCCGCGAACGCGGCGACGACCTCGTCGTTCGAGGGATCGACGAGCACCCGCCGGTCGAACAGGCTCACCACGGGAAGCCCGGCCGACACCTTGCCCCACCGGGCGAGGAGCTCTCGTCCCTCCTCGGAGTCCGCCGAATGGAACTCGAAAGGGACCCCGCTGCGCGACCACCGGTCCCTCATCTCGTGGGAGCGGGGCGTGCCCGGATCTCCGACGATGCGGACGGCCACGAACCCTGGCCGGTTGACGCTCGTCCACTCGTCCAAAAACTCCGCGATGACCCTGTGGAACTGCTCGTCCGGGGAGAGCGGCGAGGGCTTGGTCACGTAG
>JACDFX010000239.1 GCA_013815575.1 Rubrobacter sp. | reverse complement strand
ATGTGATCATCGGGATGCTCTTCGGTGCGTTGCTGGCGGGCACCGTCACGGACATAATAGGCCGTCGTAAGACGCTCCTGATCTGCGTAACCTGGTTCTCGATCTTCACGACCCTTTGCGGTATAGCGCCCTCGCCGGAACTATTCGGCCTGTTCCGCTTTCTCGCCGGATTCGGATTGGGCGGGCTGATACCTGTGGCGACGGCGCTGACGCTGGAGTATGCACCCGGCCACCGCCGCAACATCACCTATACGATTATGATGGCCTGCTACAACGTCGGGGGACTCCTGGCGGCGGGCCTCGCCATCCTGCTGATACCCGCCTTCGGCTGGCAGATTATGTTCTTGATCGCGCTTATACCGCTTGTGGTTCTCGTGCCTCTGGGCCTGATGTACCTGCCGGAATCGATAAGCTACCTGGTGGCCCAGGACCGCAGGGACGAGGCGGAGACGCTCTCCCGGCGCTTCGGAGTCCCCCTGCAAGAGATCGCCAAGACCGTGGAGAAAGAGGAGGAGACCGCCGTACGCGGGGGCAAGCTGCACGGCCTGAAGACGATCGTCTCCAGGCTCTACTTTCTGCGGAGCGTGGCCTTCTGGGTCGCGTCCTTCTTCGGCCTCATGCTCATATACGGCCTGAGCACCTGGTTGCCCACGGTGATGACGGAGGCCGGATACTCGGTTGGTTCCGCCTTGTCGTTCCTGGTGCTCTTCAACGCGGGCGCCGTGGTGGGCCTTCTGGTAGCGGGCCGGCTCGCGGACAGGCTCGGCGCGAAGCTGATCTGTGGGGTGTTCTTCTCTATTGCCGCGATGGGCTTAGTTCTGTTGAGCGTCAAGATGCCGCTGGTTCTGAACTACCTGTTCGCCGGGGTGGCCGGCGCCGGGGTCTTTGCCGCGATGACGCTCGTGTACTCGTACATCGGCCAGTACTACCCCGCGAGCAGCCGCGCCACGGCGCTCGGCTGGGCCGCGGGGATTGGGAGGACGGGAGCTATCGTCGGACCCATCGTTGGAGGACTCCTGGTTGGGGCCGGGCTGGCGGTGCCGTGGGGTTTCTACACCTTCGCGCTCGCCGGGGTGATCGCGGCGCTGATCATCTTCCTACTTCCGAAGTCACCCGTTCACGCGGAGCTGGAAAAGGCCGAGTGGATGTAGAGAGTTGAGTCGAGCCGGTTGAGGAGGGCGTGGGTTTCACCCTCTTCGTCGACACCAAGGGAGCGAAGATGGCCTACGAAGGTGCAAACGAGGCGTGGATCGTGGGGGCCGTGCGCACCCCGATCGGGCGCCACGGCGGCTCCCTGAGTGCGGTGCGCCCCGACGACCTCGGGGCGCTCGTCCTCGCCGCGCTCGCGGAGAGGACCGGCGTGGATCCGGGAGAGGTCGAGGACGTCTACATGGGCTGTGCCAACCAGGCCGGTGAGGATAACCGCGACGTGGCTAGGATGGCGGTGCTACTCGCGGGCTTCCCGGAGACCGTGGCCGGGGTGACGGTTAACCGTTTGTGCGGTTCGGGGCTGGACGCCGTGGCCCAGGCAGCGCGGGCCGTCATGCTCGGCGAGGCCGACGTCTACGTTGGCGGCGGGGTCGAGTCGATGAGCCGAGCCCCCTGGGTGTTTCCGAAGAGCACACGTCCTTTTCCTACGGGCAACGTTGCGGCGCACGACACGACTCTGGGCTGGCGCATGGTCAACCCGAAGTTGGAGGAGATGGGCCACACCGACACCCTTGGCATGACCGCTGAGAACCTCGCCCAGGAGCGTTTTCTCGTAACCCCCGACGAGGACGACCCCGAGGAGATCGCCGACAAGTACGACATCTCGCGCGAGAAGCAGGACCGCTTCGCCTTGTCCAGCCACGAGAAGGCCGTCGCCGCCCAGGACGGGAAGCGCTTCCGCGAGGAGATCGTGCCGGTAACGGTCAAGACCAGGAAGTCCGAGACCGTGGTGGAGGCCGACGAGGGACCCAGGCGCGACACCACGCTCGGGAAGCTCGGCAAGCTCAGGCCGGCCTTCTCGAAGGAGGGCTCGGTCACGGCCGGCAACAGCAGCTCCTTGAATGATGGGGCTGCGGCCGTGATGTTGGTCTCCGCGGAATACGCCAGGGCCAACGGCCTCGATCCGATGGCCAGGATCAGGAGCGTTGCAGTCGCCGGGGTGCCACCGCGGGTAATGGGGATAGGGCCGGTGCCGGCCACGAGGAAAGCACTCGCCAGAGCGGGGATCTCGATGGACGAGGTGGACTTGATCGAGCTTAACGAGGCGTTCGCGGCGCAGAGCCTGGCGGTGATCCACGAGTGGGGGATGGATTCGGAGGACGAGAGGCTAAACCCCAACGGCGGGGCCATCGCCCTGGGACACCCTCTCGGGGCATCGGGCGCGCGCATCCTGACGACGCTCCTGCACGAGCTGGGACGCAGGGAAGACGTCCAGTTCGGCCTGGCTACGATGTGCATCGGCGTAGGACAGGGTATCGCCATGGTCGTGGAGAAGGTGGAATAAACCTACCGACGATCATAAGGAGCCTGGCGCTGGAGACCGAGCGAGCGCGGGACGACGTGGCGACCCACCGGGCCGTTTAGAGACCGTGCAGGCGAACGAAGAGAAACATAAGCGGCTCGTGGAGACGGCGCGCGGCGGGCGTCCGGCGGACCTCGTGGTGCGCGGCGGCACGATAGCGAACGTCTACTCCGGCGAGCTGCACGAGGGCGACGTCGCCGTCAGCGCGGGCCGAATAGCCTACCTGGGCACGCAACCCGAAGCCTGAAATTTACTAGTCAGCAGATCACCTCCAGGGCGGCCGGCTCGACTCGGAAAGACATCGGCAGTTCCCCCCAGAGCTCGCCGTCGATCTGCACCGGGACGTGGGCGCCGACGGATTCCGCGCGGACCTCCGTCGCCGTGAAGGAATCCATCGAGCTGTTCAGGGGCCTGCGGAAGATGATGCCCCAGAAGACGTCCGGCCGGAGGAGCGAGCCCACACGCTCTACGAGGACGGTCTCCAGTTTGCCGCTCGTGAGGAGTCCTGGACCCGTCACCTTGTAGTCTCCGCCGTAGTAGTGGCCGTTCGCGACTATGGCGAACCTCGCTACGTGGGTCTCCCCGCCGGCCGTGATCTCCACGGGCGGAAACCTGTTCATGAAGAGAACCCTGAAGGCCGCCACCTGGAAGGCCAGCCCCCTCAGATAGCGTTTCTCGCGAGGCGACACGTCGCCGACGACCTTGGCGTCGAAGCCCACCCCGGCCATGCAGGCGAAGCGCCGCTCCGCCCCCCCCGCGTCCGTGGCGACGCCCAGGTCCACCCGCGTCTCCTCCCCATCCAGGATGCGTTGGCACGCCCCCTCCACGTCCATCGGCAGCCCGAGCTCCCGGGCGAGCACGTTCGCCGTTCCGAGGGGTAGGATGCCCAAAGTGGCCTCCGGCGAGAGGCCGTTTATTACTTCGTTCACCGTGCCGTCTCCCCCGGCCGCCACGACCAGGCGTTCCCCCGCCCCCGCCGCGAGCTGCGTGGCGTGGTTCGGGTATTCGGTGTTTAGGACCTCGGTGGAGAGGCCCCCGGAGCGCAGGGCCTCCGCGTGGCGTTCCAGGAAATTCCGGTCGCCCGCGCGCCCGGAGTTCGGGTTCCCGATAATGACTGCTTCGGAGGTCGCTCTCATCCTTCATACTATAGTCCTTTTACCGGTGACGGATCTGGCGTAACATAAGGGGTATGGAAGGATTCGTGGTGCCGGGTGTCGGGGTGGACGTGGTGGACGTCGAGCGGATGAGGTTCGCGCTCGAACGGACGCCCAGAATACGCGAGCGGCTCTTCACGCCGGCCGAGATCGCCTACTGCGAGAAGTTCCGCTTCTTCGACCGCCACTACGCCGGGCGCTGGGCGGCCAAAGAGGCCGTGACCAAAGCCCTCGGGTGCGGCCTGATCCAGTGGAACGGCGTCGAGGTCGTCCGCAAGCCCCGCCAGGCCCCGACGATCCGCATAACGGGCAGGAAGATCCAACGCTTCGCCGACATGGTCGGTATCCGGGAAGAAGACCTCCACCTCTCCATCACCCACTCCGAACTCTCTGCAGTCGCCGTCTGCGTAGTCCGCAAGGAGCAGTGAAGCTCTACACCGCCGAGGAGATGTCCCGCGCGGACGGCAGGGCCCAGGACCTCGGTATCCCCGGCGGCGTCCTCATGGAACGCGCCTCGGTGGAGATGTCCAGGGAGATACTTGCCCGATACCCGCCCCGCCGCCTCCGGGCGCTCGTAGTCTGCGGCGGCGGCAACAACGGCGGCGACGGGTTCGTCATCGCCCGCGAGCTCCGCCGCGCCGGCGTCGAAGTCGCCGTCGTCGCCACCAAAGACGAGTACTCGGGCGACCCGGCGACCAACTTGGAGGTCCTCCGGAACCTCGGGGTTGGCGTCCACGGGCCGGGGATGCTGGAAGA
>JACDFX010000238.1 GCA_013815575.1 Rubrobacter sp. | reverse complement strand
GCATGAACCCCGGACCCGGCGAGTGCGGTCGCGGCTTCGTTACCTTCCAGACACCGACGGGCGAACGGCCGGATCTCGTGCTCTACGACGAGCAGTTCGTGCTGAAGTCAACCATCGCCTGGAAGGTACCGGAGAAGCGTTGACGCCCACGGACGGCGCGGCCGCCCGGAAGATGGGTCTCCCCGGGAAACGCATGAGCCGGACGGCCTCCCGGTGGGATTCCAGTAGGTAGGATGGTGTGATCAATGACGCCCCTAGTCCGTGAACGAGCATCACCGGCTCCGTGCCAGTCCGCGGGTGTTGAGAGGATCCACTTGACCGAAGAGTAGAACGCTGTCAGGGTTGTTCGCAGAAGGCAAGGAACGTGCGGGGACCGGCGAGGGGTGTCCCTCTAGGGTGGGAGAGTTAACTGAAGCCCTGGTTGTACAGGTTCGCCGGTATCCTTGTCAGTGTCTTTTTCGTTTATCTGGCCGTGCGGCAGGTAGATTTTTCGGAGTCCCTGCGCGCGCTGGGGACCGTCCGGCCGGGGTGGCTGGTGGCTGCGACGTTCGTTTATCTCTCGAGCTTTCCCGTGCGGGCGCTGCGCTGGCGGCTCATACTCCGGGTGCAAAGGGTGCTCCCGTTGAGGGAGCTGATAGCCTCGGTGTTTGTCGGATACATGGCCAACAACGTCCTTCCGGCGCGGGCCGGCGAGGTCTACCGGGCCCACTTCCTGGGCCGGCGCGCCGGGATAAGCAGAAGCGGCGTGGCTGCAAGCATCGTGGTAGAGCGAACCTTCGACGGCCTGATGCTGGTCTGCGTGATCCTGTTCGTCTTCGTCGTGTTCCCGCAGGAGGACTACCTCGGCGGTACGGCCATCGTTACGGGCCTGATCTTCCTTGCCCTGGCGGCCGGCATCCTCTTCTACAGCCTCAAGGAGGACCGGGCCAGTCGGGCCATCGAGCGGGGGCTCGAACTCCTGCCCGGGGCCATTCGCGGGCGCCTGGTTGGCCGACTAGGCTCTTTCCTGCAGGGTATTCGGGGCATCTCGACGGTGAGGGAGCTATCGGAGGCCGGCGCGTACACGGTTGTCGTCTGGGCGCTGGACGGTTGCGCCATAGCCCTGGTAGTGGCCTCTTTTGGGGTGACCTTGCCGCCGGTCGGGTTCGTGCTGGTCTTCGCCCTGGTCGCGCTGAGCACCACCCTCCCGTCGGGACCGGGTTTCGTGGGGCCTTTCCAGTACGCGTTCGTTCTCTCTCTGGGATCCTTCGCCGTTTCACGGGAGACGGCGCTGGCCGTCTCGGTCGTGGCCCAGCTCTCCCTGCTCGGCTCCGTGACCTTTATAGGGCTCGCGCTCCTCTGGAGAGAACAATTGCGCGCGTCGAAGCGTTGATCCGTCTCTCCACAGAGGTGCGCCCGCTTTCGGGGCCGTAGTTGGCGTAGGGCGTTCACGGTGCGGGGCGCCACGGACGTCCTCGTATTATTATTGGCCCGTGCGAGTCGAGGGATTACTCATAGATCTGGACGGGACCCTCTACACGAACGACGGTCCCGTAGAGGGCGCCCGCGAGGCGTTGGAGCGCCTCGACCAGTCCGGTCTCCCCTACCGCTTCGTAACCAACGCCACCCACGAGCCCCGGCGAAAGCTCGCCGCCCACCTCAAGACCCTTGGGTTCTCCGCCGGGGAAGGCCGGATCTTCACCCCCGCCACCGCCGTTGCGGAGAGGCTGAGGACCGAAGGGCTGAGTTGCTTCCCAATGGTCGAAGAATCCCTCCTGGAAGACCTGGAGGGCGTTCGGATCACCCGCGACTCCCCGGGCTGCGTGCTTGTAGGCAACCTGGGAGAGGGCTTTACCCACGGTCTCCTCGACACCGCCTTCCGGCACCTGATGGCGGGCGCCGAGCTCATCGCCCTGTCGAAGAACCGCTACTGGCAGAGGGCCGGCGGGGAGCTCTCCCTGGACGCGGGTCCGTTCGTGGCCGCCCTGGAGTACGCCAGCGGCAAGCGGGCCATCGGCGTCGGCAAGCCCGAACGCGCCTTCTTCGAGCTTGCGCTACGGAACCTGGGCCTACCCCCCGGCACGGTCGCCATGGTCGGGGACGACCCGGACCTGGACATCGGTGGGGCCCAGGCCGCAGGCCTGAGTGGAATCCTCGTCGAGACCGGCAGGTACCGGCCCGGAGCGCAGTTGCCCACCCGACCGGATCTCGTCCTCGAGAGCGTGGCGCGGTTGCCGGAAGCACTGGGCATTTAGAGAAAGTTCACGGGCCGGGGTTATCGTGGTTCGAGGATCTGTAGTTGTCCGTCCGCCTTGCCCGTGACGAAGACGCGCCCACTGGCAGGGTCCACGGCCACGGTGTTCGGCTGGCGGACGGTGGGGTAGCGTGAGATCTCGCGCAGCGAGTCTCCTTCGAGCGCGAACTGGACCACCTGCTGCTTGGCGGTGAGCGTGACCCAGAGGTGGTTGCGCTCGGAGTCTAAGGCTATCCCGTAGGGTGAGCCCGACAGAGAGACTCGGCCGACTCGCTCCGGCTCCGGGCTCGCTCCGTAGACGAGAACGGCATCACCGCGCGTATCCGTCACGTAGAAACGGTTGTCGGGACCGGCCCTGACGTGGGTCGGTCCCTCGCCGGCGTCTTTTCCGCCCAGCGACTCCAGGGTGCCGGCCTCGAAGACTTCCATCACAAGTCCCCGAACGCCAACTATTCCCACCAGACCCTCGTCCGTCACCGCGACCCCTCCGGGCTGAAGCGGTGTCTCTATCGTCTCGAGCTCGCGCCCCCCTTCGACGATCGAGGCCGTACTCCCCTTCTCGTTTGCCACGAAGACCCGCCCGTCCGGGGCAGCGGCGGCGGCGTGCGGGAAGTCCCCCACCGGCGTCTCGGCCACGATCTCCCCGTCCGGTAGGCCAACCTGGACGAGTGAATCGGAGCCTTCTGCCGGCACGAGAACCGGGCCGCCGGGAGCGGCGAGGTCGAGGTGCCGGGCCGACTCCGGTAGCCCCACCCTTTGGGAGACCTCCCCGCCTTCGCCGTCGACCAGCGCGAGCTCGTTTGGGTTGCGCAGGGCCACCGCGACCAGCCCCGTCTCGGGGTCGGCCGCCACCCCTTCCGGCGCGGGGCCGACCTCGACGACCCTGCCGGCGGGCTTCTCCTCGAGCGGTGGCGCCTCGGCGGGCTCCGGGGCCGGGGGCGGCTTACTCTGTGCGTCACCCCCTCCGGGGCCACAGCTCGCGAGTACGAGCAGGACCGCAGCGAGCGGGACCAGGGCAAACCAGCGTCGAAACGGGCCGTCCGTCGCCACGTTTCCAGATCTCGCCCCCGGACGAGCCCGCCGGCAGATGTGCCCGAAGGCGCGGCCCCTCATCCGTTGAGTTTGCTCCCGATGGTGGTCCCTCAAATCATAAACGGGGTCAGCGCCAGGAACATGACCATACCGATCACGACGCCGATCACCAATTGTACGGCAGCGCCGGTAGCACCGCCCGCGAACCGCCCGGCAAGGTCTTCCTCGGCTCCGGACGTGGCCGCGTCCACCGTCACAAGCAAGATGAGCAGGACCTCGATGGCTTTAGCGGTGTGGCCGACGATGTCTAGTACGCCAACGTAGAAGTAGGACGCGATGGAGGCGACGGCTATCGAGATCAGCACCACGCGCACGAAGGAGTGAACCCGCGCCAGCGGAGAGAGGGGCAGGAGCAGGGCGGTGGCAAGGGTCACGTATGCAAAAACGTTTCCGACGAACAGGAGCTGGTAGATCGGCAGCATCTCCCCGTTTCCCAGGAACCCTTCGATGAGAAACAGGTAGAGGTGGATGCCGGCCGTACCCAGGGCCAAGAGCGCTATCCCGATCCGTACGGGAGAGATGCCTGCTCTGGTCTCGGTGTTTTCCATAACCATCCTCCTTGTGCGTCGGTGCGAAGCGCGTACGCCGCCACGCGTATATCCTGCAATACGGATACTATCTCATCGCACATCCCTAATCATTACATACGCATTAAGTGTTGCATGAGGCGTGGAATCGACCCCGGCCCGGACGTTTCCACAAGGGATTTCTTAGGACCGCTTCGTTTCCCAGGGAAGCATCTCTTACGCAACGGTACTATCCATTGTCCTTTAGCCGTTCGAGTATGGCCCGCATGAGCCTCTCTCCTTGATCCGTCTCGAAGATGGCCTGGGCGTGGGCGTCCCCCGGTAAGATGAGGGCCTCGTTGCGGCTTCCGGGGGCACTCTCGGCCATGCTGCGTACCTCTTCGGCGAGCCCCTCGCCCTCGCTGGCAACGAACAGCTTGGGGTATTCGCCCAACCCGGAGACTTCACCGGTGCCGGAGAGCAGGATCACCCCGTCGACGAGCCCGGGGTCCTCCTCCGCCGCGCCCAGAACACCACTCGTCCCCGCGCTCGCCCCGATGAGGGTCACGTCACGGACGCCGCGCTCCTCCTTCAGGT
>JACDFX010000237.1:3357-4430 GCA_013815575.1 Rubrobacter sp. | reverse complement strand
AAACATCCACGGCGAGAGCGGCATGGACGGGCCGGAGATCCCGGAGGCAACCTTCGAGGCCGGCGAACGTGGCGCCGTCCGGCTCATCGCCGACACGCTCATGGAGGCGCCGGGGCCCGTAGCCCTGATCCCGCTGGGACCGCTCACGAATATCGCCACGTTTTTACGGGAGCATCCTGACATGAAGGGGAAAATCTCGCACATCTCCCTCATGGGCGGGAGCATGGGCCTTGGCAACACCACCCCGGCCGCCGAGTTCAACGTCTACGTTGACCCGGAGGCCGCCCGCGAAGTCTTCGAGTCAGGCCTCCCCATAACGATGTGCGGCCTGAACGTCACCCACCAGGCCGGCGCGGGCAGGGCCGAGCGCGACCGGTTACGGTCCATCGGGGGTGTCGGCGGGGTGGTGGTCGGTTTTCTGGACTTCTTCGCCACGACCTACGAACGGGTCTTCGGCTTCGACGCCCCGCCCCTGCACGACCCCGTCGCGGTCGCGGCGATCCTGGAGCCGGGCCTGCTGACGACGCGCCTGATGCGCGTGGACGTCGAGTGCGACGGTAATCTCACCCGCGGAGAGACGGTCTGCGACTTCCACGGCGTGACCGGCAAACCCCCGAACGCCGACGTCGGCCTCGAACTCGACCGTGAAGGCTTCTTCGACCTGCTCTGCGATTCGCTGCGCAGATTGTAGGGGCGGTTCGCGAACCACCCCTACGAGGACCACACATCTAACTAACCGTCGCGGTAGCGGCGCACGCTCCTGAGTCGCCGTAAGGCCGCCTATTCTTCGAGCCTTGCCCCCCGGAGCGAGCGGACGACGAAGGCGTTGAACTCCGCGAGGGCCGGCGCATCACCGAGGGAGGAGTGAACCTCGGCGTGGTCTATGGCCGGCGTAACGGTTACGCGAAGATCCGGCGCCATGCCCTCCAGGTTGTAGGATTCGGAGAGCGGGAAGTACTTGTCCTTGGGGCCGGTGGCGACCTCGACTGGGGCGTTTATGCTGCCCGCTCCGGCGAGGGGCGAGAAGACTTCGAGATCCTCCTTGACCCCTTGCGGCAGCGCCGCGTAGAGTC
>JACDFX010000237.1:0-3347 GCA_013815575.1 Rubrobacter sp. | reverse complement strand
GGCCACGAGGTAGGAGAGGAAGGGGTCGGCGTCGTGGTGGGCGAAAGACCCGTTCTCCTTCTCGTAGCGGCCGGTGGTGGCGACGTTCAAGATGGTTCGGATGTCCGAGTAGGGGGCGACGCCGGCGACGAGGGAGACACGCTTCCCGACGTCGGGCCTCTCGGCGGCGAGGAGGGCGAGGGTGGCGCCGGTCGAGATGCCGACCAGGGCCACCCCTTCGTTCGCGGCGTCAGGGTGGTTCGGGATGGCGCGGGCCACCTCGGCGGTCTCGGCGACGGTCTCGGGTGTGATCCTGTCCTCCGTCAAACCCGGAAGGTCGGGCAGGACCACGAGGTACCCGGCCCTGGCGAACCCCTCCGCCAGCCGCCGCGCCTCGGGCAGCTTTCGGCCCTCTGGAACCGTCCCGTTGACGAAGAACACGGCGGGCCACGGGCCATCTCCCGCGGGCCTCGCGACAAGGGCACGGTTTCCGGCTACGGTCTCGTCGGAGAGGCGCGGCTCGCCGCTGACGGTCTGTACTGTGGGCGTAAGCACCGGGGCGTCGAGGACGGAGGAGATCACGACGACCGCCCGCGCCTGCGCGTCAACCCACGACCAGGACACCAGGGCCACCACGACCAGGACCGCGAGAAGCACGAGCAAGATCGCACCACGGCGCCGGCGCCTGAACTTCTTCTCCCTCCGAACCCGAACCCGCAATGCCTCTCCCAACGGAGATGACCCCTCCGCCACGTAACTATGCTACGAAATTCATCCTATGTCTACGCCGTCCCGGCGGGATTGGGGACAGCCCTCACGGATAGCCCGCGCGCACCTCTGTCAGACTCTCTCGAGCGGGTGGTGAGGACCGGGGGGTAGGACGGCCCTTACCTCGTCTCCCGGCCTGACCTCACCGCCGGCCAGGACGACTCCCATGATACCGGCCTTGCGGACGAGGTTGCCCGCCTCGTCGCGGCCGAGCACGGCCTGCATGAGGCCGGGCTGGAAATCGTCAAGCTGTTTGCAGGGGTTGCGCAGGCCCGTCACCTGGACCGAGGCCGTATCGCCGAGGTGGAGCGTGGTTCCCGTGGGCAGGCCGAGCAGGTCTATGCCGCGGGTGGTGACGTTCTCTCCCATCCCGCCCGCCGGGACGTCGAAGCCGGCGGCCCGGAGTTCCTCGTGGAGTTCGGCGTGGATGAGATGCACCTGCCGCAGGTTCGGCCGCGTCGGGTCCTGCCTGACCCGGGAGCGGTGCTTGACGGTCTCTCCCATGTGCGCGTCGCCCTCGACGCCAAGCCCTGCCAGCAGACGGATACCGTCGCCGGTAGGTTTTTCAAAGGTGTGCGTCGCGCTGCGGCCCACCGCGGTTACCGTTCCTCGCAAGGGTCCGACCTCCAGTCTTCTCTGTACGTCGACCCGCAGCATAGCGAACCGCGCCGCCGGCGGGCACGGCGCCACGGGGCGGAGGACCCTAGCCGACCGCCAGGGCCACGATACCCAGGACCATGCACGAGGAGGCCAGCAGGCGGCGCCCCAGCCCGCCCTCGGCCAGCAGGCCCCCGCCCAGAAACGTCCCGACGAGAATGCCTATCTCTCTGGCGGGGGCGACGCGGCTCACCGGGGCGTACACCAGCGCCGTGAGCACCAGCAGGTAGGCCAGGGGGCTCAACACCGCCACGCCCAGCGTCTCGGGCCTGCGGGAGCGCCAGGCGACCCAGATCTCCTCTCTCCTCCGCAACGCGACCGGCAGGAGGATGACGGTCTGCACCAGCAGGGAGCCCCAATAGTAAAAGATCGGGGAGAGCGAAAGGTCGCTCACGGCGTACTTGTCCCACAGGGTGTAGGCGGCGACGAAGACGCCGGTAAGTACGCCAAAGGCCACCCCAGGCCATCTCTTACCCGCGGGCGCTCGGGCACCTCGCGGCTCCCACGCCAACAGGAACACCCCGGCGACGATCAGAAGGATCCCCACTACGACCACCGGACCTGCGGTCTCTCCCAAGAAGAGGATACCGGCCCCGCTCGCCAGCAGGGGACCCGTCCCCCGCGCCAGGGGATAGACGACCGAGAGGTCCCCCACCCGGTATCCTTTTTGCAGGGAGAGAAAGTACCCGACGTGCAACACCCCCGTGCCGAACACGAAGAACAATCCCAAAGCGTCCACGCGTGCGCCCCCGAAGGCAAAGGCGCCACCGGCCAGCGGGGCGAAGATCACCGCCGAGAGAGCGCTGTAGAGCCAAACGAACGTGGGCCCACTAGCGTCGCCGCTGGCGCGTTTGGCCAGGAGGTTCCAGGTGGCGTGGAGAAAGCCGGAGACCAGCACGAGGCCAAGGGCGAAAAGGGTCAGGGTCAAGCTCCTTTCGGCCGGGCCCCACCTCGCGGCGGGAGGCGCGCTCGTCACGACCGTCCGACCTTCTGCGTCCCCCAGGCGTGTCGCCCCTTGACGCAAAGCACTTGGGATGCGTCCGGTTCGGTCTTTCAGCCCGTGCCGTACTTCCGGCGCACGGAGAGCTGCGCGCGCAGCATAACAAAGGCGAAGCCGTCCTCTCAAACCCGACGGTAGCGGTTCCAGAAGGTCAGGCCCGCTGCAGACCGCCGCCGCCGGCCATCCCCGGGAGCGTTTTCAGAGGGCCACGTCGCCCAGCGTATAGTGTGCCGGCTACCGGACCGCCCTCGCGGATCGTTCCCCGCGTATACTCACCGACCATGCCCAAGGCAGAGACATGACGTTCGGCCCGTGGGGGAGGCGGCGCTCGGCGCCCGGGAGGTCCTGAGGAGGGCGGCCCGACGCTCCGCCGCCGAGACGCGGGAGGCTCTGGACGCAGGCATCGCGGACCCCGCCGTCCCTTTCCGCCTGGGTGACCTCTCGCGGGCGCAGTGGTTCCTGTGGACGGGCGCCAACCTGGCCGCGACCGAGAGGGCGGGTCGGCCGGCCCCGGCGGGCGGTTTACCTCGCGGAGTACCCTCGCCGCGTACGCTGGTGCTCGCGACGCTCGCGGCGAATCTGTACCTGGGCTACACTACGCTCAGGGAGCGGGCCAGCTGGCTCCTCGGGACCGTCCGCGGAGGAGATTGGGAGCTCGCGCACCGGCGGGGGGCCGGGCGTCTGCTGGACGCGGCGGAGGCCCTTGGGGGGACTTTGATCAAGGCCGGCCAGTTCGCCTCCTCCCGCCCCGACCTTCTCCCCGCCGCCTACACCGAGGAGCTCTCTTCTCTCCAGGACCGCGTCTCGCCCCAACCTTACGGCGCGATAGAGTCGGCCGTCGTCCGCGAGCTCGGGCGCCCGATAGAGGATGTCTTCGCGGACTTCGACCGCGAGCCCGTCGCAGCCGCCTCCATAGCGCAGGTCCACCGGGCCACGCTGCGAG
>JACDFX010000236.1 GCA_013815575.1 Rubrobacter sp. | reverse complement strand
ACCTGCGCCCCGGCCTTGTTCGGGCCGTTTAGCGGGATGGCGAGGTAGTGGGTGTTGTTGAGGGTGCCACCTTCGAGCAGGTATGAGCGGGTGCTCTCCGGAAAGAGGCCCTTGTCCACCTGGCGCTGCGCGAGTTGCGGGTTGTAGCTCATCGTGAGCCAGGTCTCGCCGTTCTGGTAGAGCTCGTCCAGCTTCGCCGAGGTCTCGGGGTAGGTCTCGCCCTCGCGCCAGAGGTTCGGCTCTATGTCCTCCAAAAAGTCGTAGAGTTTCGGGGACTCTTCCTCGAAGATATCCTCGTCGAAGGGCTTCTGGTATGGCTCGACCTGCCCGGTTACGTCGTAGAAGGCCTGCTCGACAAAGGCGTTGCCGGTAAAGTCCGGTGGGGCGGGGTAGGCGAAGCGGCCGGGGTTGTTCTCCGTCCAGGTCAGGAGTTCGTCCATCGTCTTCGGGGGATCTTCGACCTTCGCGGAGTCGTAGATCATGACGAACTGGGCCTTGCCCCAGGGCGCCTCCCTGCCCTCTACGGGGTAACCGAAGTCGCGGTTGATGGAGGGGCTCTTCCAGTCGAGGTACTTCGCGTTCGGGAGTTCCTCCGCCCACGGCCCGAACCAGAGGCCCGCGTCGGCGCCGGTGGCGAAGTTCTCGCCGTTGATCCAGACGAGGTCTATCGTCCCCTCGTCCTTGCCGGCCTGCTTCTCGTTGAGCAGCTTGTTTACCGCGTCGGCGGTGTCACCCAAGGGCGTGCGTGTCAGCTCTATGCCGTGCCTCTCCTTCAGCTCCGGGATGACGTAATCGTCCACGTAGGCGTTGATCGCCTCGTCCCCACCGTACATGGTGAGGTTGACCTCAGTGCCTCGGACCTCTTTTTCGAGTTCCGAGAAGGGCCGGTCTTCGCCGGAGGGGGCCTTCGCGCCGCCGGCCCCGCCGCAGCCGGCGAGCCCTACGACCGCGAGAGAGACCAGGGTGACTAGTAGAGGTTTGATCCGTTTTGAGGCAGGCATGTCCATCCCAGTGTACCCCGCTTGGAAAGGTTGCTATAGAAGTCTTACACGCCTGAATATACGCTGCGTGGTGGCGTCCGGATCAGAATCGCGACCCCTCCGGCAGCCGTCCGAGCGCACCCATGAGGCCCGAGATCACGCGTCCCTCGTCCAAATCGGAGACCATTCCGACCTCGCGTTCGGGCTGCGAGTAGTCGTGGGAGCCGGCCGCGTCCAACGTCGGAAGCGCCGTCTTCTCGACGGTAACGGCCTCCGGGTCCGCGACGGCCGCGACGCAGGCAACGTCCCAGAGGATCTTCTCCCCCTCGGGGTCGATGTCCCTGCCGTACTCGACGACCCAGCGCTCCAGTATCTCCGCCAGGTACGTGGCGATGGGACGACCGAGCGCCCGCAGATCTTCGGCGAAGGGGACGGCCTGAACGAGTATCTTCGCCGGGGCCGGCCATCCGGGGACGGGGAGCAGGTCCATCCGTCCCTCGAACAGGTTCCGCCAGGCGACGATGTCAGCCCGGCCGTTCAGCTCGTGGAACTTGTGCCTTTCGTAGACTTCTTTTCCTCCGAACCCTCCGAGCCAGACGACGCGCACGCTCTCCCGCGTCTCCGGCGCCGCGAGCAGGAGCGCGGCGACATCCGTCGCGGGCCCCGTCGCGATAACGGTGAGCGGGCCCCGCCGCGTCTCCTCGACCAGGAACTCCAGCCCCGCGCTCGGCACGAGGTCTTCGCGGTGTTCCATCGGCCGCTCCGCGCCGGGGATGCAGGGAACGCCGCCCCCGCACAGGCCTACCACCCGTTCGGCTTCCTCCTGGTACATGTCCCGCGAGCCGGGGCCGTGGGCGATGGTGTTGTGCACGGAGACGACGCCGCGCACGTCGAAGGTGCCTTCAGGTAGGCCGAGGGCGTGGGCGATGGCGAATTGGTCGTCGACCTCGTTGGCCGTGTCGCAGTCGAGCACTACGCGCGTGGGTGGCATCGCTTCCTCTCGTCACGGACGGATCGCGAGGATCGTAGCACGGCACCCAGCGGGTTTGTTGCGGTCCCCGGGTCGCTTGAATCCCGCTGCGAAGGCCCGATCAGGGACGGAAAAGGTCCCCCAGGAACCCCGGCTCCAGGTAACGGCGGCTCCTGTCCAGGGTCTCCTCGTTGGCGATGGGCCTCCCCGCCCGCGCCGTCTCCTGCAACGCCCACGCGCACCAAGAGACCGCCCGCAACGAGACGATGGTCTTCATCGCCCCGAGCTGCTCGTCGAAACGACCGACGTCCGCGACCGGGCTCCTTTCCAGATATGCCTCGATAAATTCCAGCTCTTGCACTTCGGAGAGAAGCGCCGCGGTGTCATCGCGCCAGAGGGTCGTGGTGGGGAGGAGAAAGTGTGCGAGGTCCTGGGTGCGGGGTGCAACACGCGCCTTCTCCCAGTCGAGAAGCCTGGCCTCGCCGTTCTCCACCACGAAGTTGTGGGTGTTCAGGTCGTAATTGACGATCACGAGGTCGTCGCCGGTGAAGAGGTCCCCGCGTTCGAGGAAGCCTTCTATGCGTCTGAAGCCTTCGAGGAGGGCCGCCTTGCTCTCCGGGGGGGCTTCGTCCCAGTCCAGGTAGGGTTCGGCCAGGCTGCGGGACTCTTCCAGGATGGCGGGGGCGGGGTCAGGGTGGGACTGGAGGCGGTGTTCTTCCGGTACGCCGAGGGCGTGGACGGCGGCGACGCAGCGGGCGGCGGCGGCAAGGTCGGTGGCGTAGTCGAGGGGGCGGCCCGGCAGGTACTCTTCCAGGATCAGGGGGTAGGGGAGGTTGCCGGGGTTCGGGTCGACGTGGTAGGGCTTCGGGGTTACGCCGGAGGGGGCGAGGAGCGTCAGGGCGTGGTGCTCGTAGGGGGCCTGCTCTTCTAACGGAAGGCCCATCTGGGTGCCCGTGACGAGCCGGGCCACGAGGTCCGGGCCCCGTACGAGGTAGTTGAGGCTGTACTCGCCCCGCGCGAGGAACTCTACGCCGCGGTGGGACAGGTCCGGCAGGCTCTCCAGGTAGCGTTCCACTCCCACGCTAAAGTCTCTATCTGGCATGGCCGTATTGTAAGTGGAACGGCGCGGCCCGCTTACGGGGTGGTGTAGAATTGCGTGTGGGGAGAGGAAGGAGCCTGAACCTGGACGTTATCTTCTGGGCGGTGCTGGCGGGGCTTGCCTTTGTCGGCGAGCTTCTCTCCGTATCTTTCTTCTTACTTTTCTTCTCGCTCGGGGCGGCGGTGGCGCTGGCGCTGGCCTTCGCGGGTCTCGGGCCCGTGGCCCAGGCGATAGGTTTTATCGCCGCCTCGATTTTGAGCATGGTCGTGCTGCGGCCCGCGCTGTTGAACCGGCTCTCCCTGAGAGGCGGGGAAGCGTACGCGGGGCACCGGGGCATCACGGGCGAGAGCGCGGTCGTTACGGAGCCGATAGACGCGGGAGGAAAAGGGACCGTCCGGGTGGGAAGCGGCGAGTTCTGGACGGCCCGGGCGATGTACTCGGGGGACGAGATAGAGGAGGGCGTGAGGGTCCGGGTGCTCGACACCGACGGGCTGACCGCGCTGGTCGAGCCGGTAGAGACCCAAGGAGGAGAGTTGTGACGGGACTAATAGTGCTAGGTATTCTGGCGTTCGTCGTTTTTCTGGTGGCGGCGAGGAGCATCAGGATCATCCCGCAGAGCCGCGTGGCGATAGTGCAGCGGTTGGGCAGGTATCACAGGACGGCGGAGAGCGGGCTGACGTTCGTGGTGCCCGTCGTTGACAGGATGCTGCCCAAGACCGACCTTCGGGAGCAGGTCATCGCGTTCCAGCCGCAGGCGGTCATCACCAACGACAACGTGGGGATGCAGATCTCCACCGTTATCTACTACAGGGTCGTCGACGCGGGGGCCTCGGAGTACGAGGTCGCCAACTTTCACCTGGCGCTGGAGCAGATCACCCAGACCACCTTGAGGAACGTCATAGGCAACCTCATCCTGGACAAGACCCTCACATCGCGGGACGAGATCAACGGCAAGCTCCGTACTATTCTGGACGAGGTTACGGAGAAGTGGGGCATCCGGGTAACGAGGGTCGAGCTCAAGGAGATCACACCCCCGAGGGACATCCAGCAGGCGATGGAGAAGCAGATGCAGGCCGAGCGGACCCGCCGCGCCGCCATCCTGACCGCGGAGGGGGACAAGCGCGCCGCGATACTGCAGGCCGAGGGTGCCAAGGAGTCGGCGATACTGAAGGCCGAGGGCGAGCAGAAGTCAGCGGTCCTGCGCGCCGCCGGAGAGGCGGAGGCCTACCGCAACGTCCAGGCCGCCCAGATCGAGATGACCGGCAGGCTCTTCGAGCGCCTGGAGAGCAGCGACCTCTCCCCGGAGTCGCTCCGCTACCTCTACCTCAAAGCCCTCCCCGAGATGGCCCAGGGCCCGGCGAGCAAGCTCTTTGTCGTCCCTTCAGAGA
>JACDFX010000235.1 GCA_013815575.1 Rubrobacter sp. | reverse complement strand
CTCTTGAACTCGCCGTATCCCGGTTCGCCTTCCCTGCCGAACCAGAAGTCGAGGACCTCGGCGGGGCTAGTCCGCACGCGAGATCACCGCCACGTCCTCGTCCTGGCGGGTCTGGGTCTGGCCTTCGAGGCGGCTGCGGTAGCCTTCGATCATCCACAGCTCCGGCACTATCTCCGAGACGAGCTCGCCGTCGTCGAACATCCGGACCATCGAGCTCTCGGAGACGACGACCGCGACGGCGCCCGTCTGCTGGGAGATGGAGGCCCCGGCCATGTGGCGGCTGCCGAGGCCCAGAGGAACGTTCAGGCTGTCCGAGGCCGCGTCTATGTAGCGGGCGGCCGAGAGAACCACCCCGGCGTTTGAGACAACGAAGGCACCGTCCAGTTGGGCGAGCTCCTTTATCGTCTCGCGCACGTTCGGGTCCTCGATAGACTTGTCCTCGTCGGGGTGGCCTTGCAGGGGGTCCAGGATCATGGGCTTCGAGCGCCGGATGACCTCGCCGGAGTCGCCGACGACGAAGAGCGTCCCGATCTTGCGTCCCTCCCGCCCCTCCCGCGCTATCTCCACCGCGAGAGAGACCACCTGCTTGAGCACGCTTGTGTTAACCTCGCGCCTCTCCGAGCAGATCTCCTCGTACAGATTCGTCTTGGACAAAATCATCCTCCGTTCTGCGTTCCTACTTCCAGCGGCAACCGCACGAACGGCGGCCTTGAATCTGCCCGCCAATCCGCCAGCGACTCTTTCAAACTCGGATAGAGGTTCTGGTCCGGCGGGGCCAACGGCTTCTGCAGGTAATTCAGCGCCGACTCGCCTGATTCCGCCCGCAGTACCCGGTACTCCCTCGCGTACCGGCGCCGGAGGTCTCGCTCCACCGCGCGCAGGACTTGCGGGTCGTCGTCCACCGCCAATATCACCGGCTTGACCATGTTGCCCCACCCTTCAAAATGCAATTGTTAAATGCTTGTTTCAGCTCCAAATACGCGCCCCATCAGCGCTGCGAAAAATTGTAGCACCGCTGACAACCTAGCCATTTGGGCGGGTCGTTATAGGTTGTTAACCCTGGTTCCAGGGGTTCAGGATCCGCACCCCCGTGTGCCTGAAATCGTCCTCGTTGCGCGTGGCGAGTACGAGGTCGTGGTGGAGTGCCAGGGCTGAGATCAAGGAGTCCATCGCCGGCATCGTTCTGCCCCGGCTCTCCGCTTCGGCGGCAAGCGCGCCCCACGTCAGCATCACGGCCACGTCGATCGTCAGGATCCGTCCCTCGAACTTGAGCAGGAGGTCTCCGGTGAGCCATTCGTTTATGGTGTCCCTACGACGGGAGTCCGGCAATTTCTCGACGCCCTTGCTTATCTCACCGACGGTGATCACGCTCAGGTAGGTGCCGCCCGGGTCGAGGCCGTCCACCCAGCGAACCACCCTCTCGTCGGGCCGCCTGGTGATGAGCTCGGACACCACGTTGGTATCGAGCAGGTACCTCACAAGGTTACGTCGTCGCGAACTGGACTCCGGTCTCTTTCGAGGTCCAAATCAGCGCCAGCAAGAGGGGAGTGCCGAAAGAACTCGGAGAGCTGCTGACCGCCGAGCAGCATCTTACGGTACTCGACGTAAGAGAGCACGACCGCCGTCTCTACCCCTCGCCGGGTGACGACCTGCGGACCTTCGTTGATCGCCCCCTCCACCACCTCACTGAACTTGTTCTTGGCCTCCTGAAGCTGCCACGTGCGGATAATCACCACCTCCTGTCTAGCCTGGCTAGAGTTTAGGAGGCGGAACGGGCAGTATCAAGGATCGGAGCGAATGGATGTCGGGCGGGCTGAAACATTGTTGGGCTTCATACGTTACGGAGTTGCCGGGCCTCCGAGCGCTACCGTCCAGAGAGGCGAGAGGTTTATATCTACGAGGAACTTCAAGAGTGGGCTATCGGGACCTCGAGTTCTTCGAGGCGCCAGGCCGCGTAGCTCAACGCCTCGCGGAGGTCTTCCAGCTCCAGGTAAGGGTGGGCCTCCAGGACCTCACCTTCGCTGCGCCCGCTTGCGAGGAGCCCGAGGATCATCCCGACCGTTACCCTCATCCCGCGAATACAGGCTTTGCCGCCCATGACGTCCGGATCCCGGGTGATTCTTTGCAGTCGTTGCACCGGCGAGCTCCATGCTCGCTTCCGTCAGGTTTGATTATACGTCGGCATGGACGCGTGACCCTCTCGACCGGGCGCCCAACCTACCTCTTCAACCCCGGGGCGACGCCGGAGAGCCATTCCCTAGCCTCTTCGATCTCTTCGTAGGTGAGCGGGTGACCTGTGTTCTTCCAGCGGAGGTCGAGGTCGGCGCCGGCTTCCTGGAGGATGGCGGCCAGGCGCTCGGTGTTGTCCGGCGGGATCATGGTATCCCGCCGGCCCGCCGCCAGGAAGACTGGGACCCCGGAGAGGTCGGGCGTCTCCTCTGGCTCGAACGGGACCATCGCCCTGAAAAGGACGGCGGCCCGGAGAAGATCCGGATGGAGCAGCATCAGGCTCGCGGCGATGTTGGCGCCGTTGGAGTAGCCGACCGCGACGAGCTTTGAACGGTCGAAGCCGTATTCGTTAGCCGCCTGGTCTATGAAGTCTGCCAGTTCGTGGGTGCGGAAGAGGAGGTCTTCGTGGTCGAAGACGCCTTCCGCGAGGCGGCGGAAGAAGCGGGGTGCGCCGTGTTCGGAGACCTTGCCGCGGGGGCTGAGGATGGCGGCGCCGGGTAGGAGTTGTTGACCCAGTGGGATCAGGTCTTCCTCGTTCCCGCCCGTCCCGTGCAACAGCAGCAGCGTGATGCCGGACCCGTCCGGCTCGCCTGGCAGGAAGTTGTGGGCGAAGCCCGCAAGCTCGGCGCTCATGCGTCCTCCTTGCCGGGGACCCTGAATGCTATGTGGTGGACGGTGCCGACACCCGTGTTGCCCCTCGGGAAGCCCGTCGCGTCCATCACGTCCACCACGTTGCCGGGGCCGCCGTCGCCCGCCGCGAGGCGCGTCCTGTTCTCCGCTTCATCGAATTGCCGGAAGCCGAGGTGCTCCTTCATCAGGTTGATGGTGCGTTCGGCGTTGCGGGCGGCGAGGGCGGCGTGGTGGAAGCCCCGGATGGAGTGCTCGGCCGGGGTGGGGCCGTCGTAGCCTTCGCGCGTATCTTCGGCCGCCACGATCTCTAGCCTGAGGCCGTCCGGGTCTTCGAAGGCGAGGACCGTCTCCCCGAAGCGGTCGCGGGGCTTCTCGAAGCGGACACCGTTCTCGACGAGGCGCTCGGTCCAGTAGCCGAGGGAGGTCGCGGGGATGGAGTAGGCGGTCGTGATGACCTGGCCCGAGCCGATCCGGCCCTTCGAGGCCCCCTCCCAGGGGAAGAAGGTCATTATGGTGCCGGGGGCCGCGTCGCCGTCGCCGTAGTAGAGGTGGTAGGTTCCGGGGTCGTCGAAGTTGACCGTCTTCTTGACCAGCCGGGTGCCGAGGACGCCGGCGTAGAAGTCCACGTTTCGTTGCGGCCCGCCGCTTATCGCCGTTACGTGGTGGATGCCCGATGTTCCCGCGCTCATCTGTCTCCCGTCTCTACTGCTTACCCGTGTTCCGCCGGCATGTTACCACCGTATTTTCCGGTTGAGTGTCGGCGTCGCCACGGTCCTGTGCATATACTGTGCCGGCTTTTCGAGTTACGGTCTGTAGAGGGGGCTGGCCTTTGGTGGTTCTAGAGTTTGCGGGGGCTCTGGCCGCGATCCTGGCGGCGGCCTACCTCTTTACGAACGCCGTCGAGATGCTTGGCGGGAGGTTGGAGCTCGGGCAGGGGGCGGTCGGGAGCGTGCTCGCGGCGGTTGGCACGGCGTTGCCTGAGACCATGATCCCGGTGGTCGCCATACTCGGGGCCGCCCTCGCCGGCGGGGATGCGGGCGTGGCGGGTGAGATCGGGATCGGGGCCATCTTGGGTGCGCCGTTCCTGCTGGCGACGCTGGCGATGTTCGTGGTGGGGGCGTCGGCCTACGGTTTCAGGGACCGCCGGGAGCACGGGGCGGAGATCCGGTGCAAGCAGGAGAAGGCGGACTTTCCGTGGTGCCGGGTCTCCGCTAAAGACGTGACCGTGGACGAGGAGACCATCGCCAGGGACGTGCTGTTCTTCCTGATCTTCTTCGCCGTCGCGACCGTGGTCGGCCTCGTGGCACTGCCTTTCGCCGCAAAGGTTGCCGTCGCCGTCCTGCTCATCGCGGCCTACGCCTACTATGTCTGGCGGGCGCTCAGCTCCGGCGGCGCGCTTGAAGAGGTGCCGGAACGGCTGACGCTCTGGCGCTTCGGGTCAAGGCCCCCGACGTGGGCCGTCGCCGCCCAGCTCGTTATCGCCCTCGCGCTCATCGTTGCCGGGGCGCAGGTCTTCGTTGGCGCCGTGGAGATCTCGTCTGAGGCCCTGGGCTTACCGGCCGGCCTCGTCGCCCTCGTGCT
>JACDFX010000234.1 GCA_013815575.1 Rubrobacter sp. | reverse complement strand
GGCGTTGCGGAGATCACCGACCACGCCAACGAGAAGGACGTGAAAGTCTTTCTGGAGCACAAGAACAGCGAGCCGGCGATGAAAATCCTCATGCAGAACATCGGGATGACGCTCTTCACGATCCAGAAGGTGAACGCGCTTGGGGTGGACACCCAAAACTTGATGGTCAACATGGACTGGCAGCACCTCATCATGAACGGCGAGAACCTGGCCGAGTACGCGGACCTGCTAGCCGCCGAGGGCAAGCTCGGCCACCAGCACGGCAACGATGGCTGGGGCACCTTCGACGACGATAACGTGGTCGGCACCAACTTCTTCATGCAGACCCTGGAGCTCGCCCAGACCCTGCAGGACGTCGGGTACGGGACCCACGGCGAGATCCTGGGCTTCGACCTCTACCCTTACACCGAGGACCAGGTGGCGGCTGTGAGGCGCGCCATCCTGCAGTGGGAGTTCATTTGGGACCTGGCGAAGGGTATAGACCGCGACGCCCTGCGCGAAGCCAGGACGAACGCCGACGCGCTGGCGGGTCAGAGGGCGGTTTACGCGGCGCTCGGGATGGACGAGGGCTACGAGGCGGAGGTCGTGCGGCGGCGTAGGGAGGCCAGGAAGAACCGCAGCGGGGCCGGGACGTGAGCGCGCTCGTGGGGCTCGACGTCGGGACGAGCGGGGCGCGGGCCGTTGCGGTGGACGAGGCCGGGAACGTCGTCGCCGAGGCCTCCTCGGAGTACCCGCTCCTCAGCCCGAGGCCCGGTTGGACGGAGCAGGAGCCCGCCGACTGGTGGGAGGGGGCCAAGGCGGCGCTCGGAGAGGTGGCCGCCGAGGTCGGGGGGGACGTCGCCGGCATCGGGCTCACGGGGCAGATGCACGGGTCGGTCTTTCTCGACTCCGCCGACGAGGTCATACGTCCGGCGCTGTTGTGGAACGACCAGCGCACGGGGAGGCAGTGCGAGGAGATCACGGCGGCCGTGGGCGCGGAGCGCCTGATCCGGATAGCCGGCAACCCGGCCCTCACCGGCTTTCAGGCCCCGAAGGTCGTCTGGCTGAGGGAGGAGGAGCCGGAGAACTTTGCCCGCGTCGCCCGCGTCCTGCTCCCAAAAGATTACGTTAGGCTACTGCTGACCGGTGAGTACGCCACGGATGCCTCGGACGCGTCGGGGACGCTCTTTCTCGACGTGGAGGGCCGGGACTGGTCGCGGGAGATCCTGGCCGCGCTCGAGGTCCCGCCCGAATGGATGCCGAAGGTCTACGAAGGCCCGGAGAACACGGGCGGCCTGCGCGAGGAGGTCGCGGCCGAGCTCGGCCTGCCCTCCGGCATTCCAGTCGCGGCCGGCGGCGGGGACAACGCGGCGGCGGCCGTTGGGACCGGGATCGTCGCGCCAGGCCTCCTGGGCTCCTCGGTGGGTACCAGCGGCGTGCTCTTCGCCAATACTGAGGGGTTCACCCCGGACCCTTCGGGCCGGCTGCACGCCTTCTGCCACGCCGTGCCGGGGGCATACCACCTGATGGCCGTCACGCTCTCCGCGGGCGGCTCCCTCTCCTGGTGGCGCGACGTGGTGGGCGGCGACTTCGACGACCTCGTCGGGGCTGCCTCGAAGGTTCCGCCGGGTGCCGAGGGCCTGATCTTCCTGCCTTACCTCTCAGGGGAGAGGACGCCGCACCTGGACCCGGGGGCGAGGGGGGCCTTCTTCGGGCTTACGGCGAGGCACGGGCAGGCGCACATGACGCGGGCGGTGATGGAGGGCGTGGTCTTCTCGCTTCGGGACGGGCTGGAGATCATGCGCGGGCTCGGCGTCCCCGTCGAGGACGTGCGGGCGACGGGCGGCGGCGCCAGGAGCGCCCTGTGGCGTGGCCTCCAGGCCGACGTGTACGGGGAGCCCATCAGGCGCACCGCCGCCGACGAGGGGCCGGCCTACGGCGCCGCGCTCCTGGCCGGTGTGGCCGCCGGGACGTACGCTGACGTCGGGGAGGCCTCGTCTGTGGTCAGGCTTCGCGAGGAGGTTACCGAGCCCGACCCGGAGCGGTCGAAGGTGTACGACGAGCACTACGAGGTCTACCGCTCGCTGTACCCGGCGACGAGCGAGGCAATGTCCCGGCTCACGAATCTCGCGTCCTCCGCGGGCGAGGAAGAGGGCCCGGGATAGGATCCGACCGCCGCGGCCTCGAAAGGTTCGCGGGTGAGTCTGAAACCCGCCCCCACGGGGTGTGGTGGGTCGTACGTTCGGGTGTCCGGGGGGCTGCCGAACCGCGTGCTATGATCGTCCGATGCACCGTGACGCGGCAGGTCCGGGTATCGCCCTTGCGGGGGACCATTCGGAAGAAAAACCTCTGGATTACCGGCCGGTTCTGCTGGCCGTCGCGGTCGCGACGGCTGGGGTGTTGCCTGCCTTTCTGACGGGCGGGCTTGCGATCCAGATCCGGGACGAGATGGGCTTCGGGTCGGCGGCGCTCGGGCTGGCGGTCGCCCTGTTCTTCGTCGTGTCCTCTACGGCTTCCGTCGTGATGGGGCGGGTGGTGGAGAGGATCGGGGCCCACCGCGGGATGCGGGTGGCGGTCCTCGGGAGCGCGGCTTCTCTGCTGTGCGTGGCCATCTTCGCCGGGTCGTGGGCCGGGCTGGTCGTTTGCCTGGCGTTCGGCGGGCTCTCCAACGCCGTCACGCACCCGGCGACGCACCTGTCGCTTGCCCGGCAGGTGCCGCCGGGGCGTCAGGGGTACTCGTTCGGGATCAAGCAGTCCGCGATCCCCACGGCTACCCTGCTCGCCGGCCTCGCGGTGCCCGGGATCGCCCTCACCTTCGGCTGGCGGTGGGCCTTCGCCGGCGGGGCCCTGCTCGCCCTCGGCGTCGCTTTATCTGTCCCGAGGGAACAGATCGGGGGTGTCGAGAAGGTCACCGAGGCCCGTTCCTCGGACGCGCCGATGGGGCCGCTGGTGTTGCTTGCCGTTGGGATCGGGCTGGGCTCGGCGGCGGCGACGCCGCTCGGGGCGTTCGTCGTGGAGTCATCCGTGGAGACGGGACTGCGGGTCGGCACGGCTGGCCTCCTGCTGGCGCTTGGGAGCGCGGCGAGCATCGTCGTGCGCGTGCTCTTCGGGCGTCTTGCCGACGGGATGAGCGGCGGAAGGCTGCGGCTGGTCGCTGTGATGCTCGGGGCGGGGGTGGCGGGATTCGTGATGCTAGCGACGGGCTCCCCGGCGCTCGTGGTGCCCGGCGTCCTGCTCGCGTTCGCGGCGGGGTGGGGTTGGCCCGGGCTCTTCAACTTCGCCGTCGTGAAGAGCAACCCCGGGGCGCCGGCCGCGGCGACAGGCGTCACGCAGACCGGGGCTTCGGGCGGGGCGGCGGTCGGCCCGGTCCTCTTCGGCCTCGTGGTCGAGGCCGCGGGCTACGGGACGGCCTGGCTCTTCTCCGGCGCCCTCGCCCTCATAGCACTCGTCGCGATCCTGGCCGGGCGGCGGATGGTTTTGCGCGGCCGAACGGGCGGTCGGGACGCGCCCTTTACAAACGTTCGTGAAAAGGGGTAACGTGGCCTCCATGAAATCCGCTGTGCGCAGAGAGAACCCGTGGGCGTTCGGGGCCGTCCTGGCGACGGCCGTCGTGTCGCTCGTGGTCGGGGTGTGGGGGAGGGTGTGGAACTTGGGTTTCCCGCCGAAGCCGGTGTGGGACGAGATCTACTTCCCCGTCATGGCGGACAAGTACCTGCGCGGCGTCGAGTTCTTCGACCTCCACCCACCTCTTGGAAAGTTCATCATCGCCGCGAGCATCGCCCCCTTGGGCAATACGCCGTTCGCCTGGCGCCTGATGCCCGCAATCTTCGGTTGCGTCCTCATAGCCCTCGCCGGCGCCGTCGGCTGGTACCTCTTCAGGGACCGGGTGGCGGTCCCGCTGCTCGTCGCGCTCTTCGCCGGGGAGACGATCCTTATCGTCCACTCCCGCACGGGCGTCATGGACATCTTCCTCGTCTTTTTCGTGGTGGCGACCTTTCTCGCGGCGCTCTGGGCCAGGCGGCCGGGGCAGGTGATCCTGCCGGCCGTCCTGCTCGGCCTTGCTATTAGCACCAAGTGGGCCGCCTTTCCGGTCGCGATTCCCGCGGCATACGTGCTCTGGCGCAAGGGGCTCCTGAAGCACTTCATCGCCAGCCTGTGGATCTCCGGGATCATGTACTTTGCCTTCGTGTACGTCGAGCGGCTCATCATCGTAACCTCGAACCCCGTGCAGGCGTGGGTGGAGGTGTGGAACTGGCACCTGGCGGCGTTTGACAAGGTCACGGCGGCCATTCCCCATCTCTGGGGCTCCCCGTGGTGGAGCTGGCCGATAATGCTGCGCCCGATCCGCTACCAGTACCTCGTGGACACCGACGCGCAGCTGCGGGTCATGGTCGCCATCGGCAACCCGCTCGTGTGGTGGAGCAGCACCCTCGCCGTCCTTGCCGGCCTCTTCGAGCTTGCCC